>JAKBAP010000195.1 GCA_021808995.1 Planctomycetota bacterium
ATCGTCGCGAACCTCGACGGTATGTAGGACGACCGGCTCGATGGCCGGCATGCAGAGGGCCTTTCCGGTGGTGACGTCGAATCTGGCCCCATGACGCGGGCACATGATTTCCTTGCCGATGAGATCCCCCTCGGCGAGCGGGCCACCGTCGTGGGTGCAGACGTCGTCGATCGCGTGATAGCCGCCGTCGATCCGGAAAATGGCGATGGCCCGGCCGTCGATCTCGATGAGCTTCTTACCCCCTGGGGCGAGCTCCGATGGGTCGGCGACCTTCAGAAACGGGGTCATGGCTAGGGCTTCCTTTCCTTATCGAGGGCTTCTTTTGGATCGAGTAGAATGCTACGCCTAGCTTGAAGAGACCGGTTTCGGGTCGCCGGCCTGGTTGTGGGCGATGGCGGCCCGCGTGACCTCGGCCTTGAGCCGCCTGAGTACCCCGCTCAGGCCTCGGACTCGGAGCATCCCGAGGATTTCGGTGAGTCCAGACTGTTCCACCAGATCGGCGGGGACGGCCAGGATTTCCTCGATGGTCGCCCCGTCCAGGCCAGTGAGCAAGATCGAGACGAATCCACGCACCGTGGGGGCCTCGATCGGGGCGTCCGCGAACAGCCGAGCCTTGGCCCCGTCGAATTCGACGAAGAGATAGACCGGCGACTGGCATTCCTCGACGCGGTGCGAGGCGTCCTTGTGGGCCAGGAGCCGGTCGGGCAACGGGGGAAGTTGGCGGGCGAAATCGAGTAAAAGGTCGATTCGCTCTTGCCGGTCGCTGTCGCGAAGCTCGGCCACGATCGCGTCAAGCTCGGATGGCATCGCGTACTCGGTTGATATTGATTAACGAACGTGTCATGCGCCCTTGGCGATGGGAGCGCCAACCAGGTTGCCCCATTCGGTCCACGAGCCGTCATAGTTCCGCGCGTTGGGATAGCCGAGCAGATACGTCAACACGAACCAGGTGAGGCTTGATCGCTCGCCAATGCGGCAATATGCGACGACGGGGTCGCTGGGCTTGAGCCCGATCTCGGTCTCGAAGATCGCCCTGAGCTCGGCGGCCGATTTGAAGGTCCCGTCGTCGTTGACGGCTCGGGTCCAGGGGACGTTCTTGGCACCCGGGATGTGGCCGCCGCGAAGGGCGCCTTCCTGGGGGTAGTCTTCCATGTGGAGCTTTTCGCCGGTGAATTCCTTGGGACTGCGCACGTCAATCAACGGTCGGCCCGCCTGGGCGTGGGTGAGGACTTCATCGCGAAGGATGCGGATTCGCTCGGGGATGCTCCCCTTGACCGTGTAATGGGTCGGGGCGTACTTCGGGATCTCCGTGGTGGTCGGCCGGCCCTGATCGAACCAGAGCTTGCGACCGCCGTTCATGACACGGCAATCGTCATGGCCAAAAAGCTTGAACGCCCAAAAGGCATAGCAAGCCCACCAGTTCGATTTGTCGCCGTAAAACACGACCGTGGTGTCGTTCGCGATGCCGGCCCGCGCGCAGATCGCGGCGAATTTCTCGGCGTTGACGTAATCGCGGATTAACTGGTCCTGAAGATCACCCTGCCAGTCGATCCGGACCGAGCCGGGGACGTGGGCCAGGTCGTAGAGCAGGATGTCCTCGTCACTTTCGACGATTCGGACCTTGGGGTCGTTCAGATGGTCGACGACCCAGTCGGCCGAGACCAAGATTTCAGGATTCGCATACGTATCAGCCATGAGGAAATCTCCCTGTGATGTCATCTCGAATTCGGCCGCGACGCTCGATGTCTCAAGAGGGCGGCGGGGACGGTAAACGCGTCTGACGAGCGACGAATGGCGAGCATCGGCCCGCTCGCGGAAAGTCAGATCTTGGAGGCGACGGCGTCGCGCAGGATCTCGCGGGCGGTTTCCACGCCGATGCGATCGAGCACGCTCGAGAAAAAGCCCTGGACGATCAGCCGGATCGCCTGATCGCGCGTGATGGCGCGGGCCTGGGCGTAAAAGATCATCTCTTCATCGACCCGCCCCGCGGTCGCGCCGTGGGTGCAGCGCACGTCGTTGGCCTCGATCTCCAGGCCTGGGATCGAGTCGGCCCGCGCGCGATCGGAGAGGATCAGATTGTCGTTACGCTGATAGGCGTCGGTCCGCTGCCCCTCCTTCTCGACGCGGATCATCCCTTTCCAGACGATCCGGGATCGGTCCTTGAGCCCCCCCTTATAGAGCAAATCGCTCGTGGTGTGCGGGGCGCGGTGTTCCTGGCGGGTGGAATAGGCCAGATGCTGCCGGCCGGTGGTGAAAAGGATCCCATTGACCCTCGCCGACGATCCCGATCCATCCAGGACGACCTCCTGGTTGACCTTGGCCAGCCGCGAACCCAGACCGCCGACGGTCCAGTTCAAGGCCGATTCGCGCCCCAGCCGGGCGTGCTCGTTGCTGAAATGCCAGGTGGACTGGCTCCAGTTTTGGATGTCGACGATTTCGAGCCTGGCACGATCGGAGACGACGATTTCGAGCCCCCCGGCGTGGAGCGCCGGCGCGTCGCCATCAAGGCCGACCATCTCACGCGCCACCACGGCCCGAGCCCCTTCCTCAAGCACGACCAGCGTATGGCTGAGGTCGCAACCCCCCCCCGAGAGCCCGATCACGCTGTAAAGCGGGGTTTCGAGCTCGACGCCACGGGGAATGTAGACGAATGTGCCGCTGGTCCAGAACGCGGCATGAAGGGCCCCGAACAGATCCTCGCCAGCCGCGACCGGCGGGTTGAACAGATGGCGCTTGACGAGATCGGGATGCTCCCTGGCGGCCTGGGCCAGGTCGAGCAGGATCGCCCCCTTCAAGGGGGCGGCCTCGGCCGGCCGGGAAAGCCCGCCGTCACGATGCTCAAGCCCGACCGCCCCATGGCCGACCAGCGATGAGCGTAAGGCCCCAGGTTGGTCCAAGGAATCGAGCGCGGATTGATCACCCCGAGGGGGGGAAAAATCGTCCAGGCGTAGGCCGCGGATGTCGGTTCGCCGCCATTCCTCGTCGCTTGTCTTGGGCCAAGAGAGCGACTGGAACCGCGCGAACGCCTCGCGCCGTCGTTCCGTGAGCCAGGCGGGCTCGTCGCGCTCATTCAAGAATCGAGCGAAGGCGGCTTCGGAGAATCCCGCCGCGGCGGGTGATTGAACAAGTTCCATCGGAAGGTCGATCATGCTCCAAACAATAAACGAACCTATTATTCCCACGCGCCCTGGTTCCCTCCCGGTTCGCTCGAGAGGGCTAGTGGCGGGATCCGCGCGTTCCTAGCCCACCGAGCCTTCCATCTGAAGCTGGATCAGCTTGTTCATCTCGACGGCGTATTCCATGGGGAGCTCCTTGACCAGAGGCTCGATGAACCCGCTGACGATCAGGGTCGAGGCCTCGGCCTCGGAAAGGCCGCGACTGCGCAGGTAAAAGAGCTGTTCCTCGCCGATCTTGGAGACGCTGGCCTCGTGACCGATCTTGACGTCGTCCTCGTCGATCTCGATCGAGGGATAGGTGTCGGACCGGCTGAATTCGTCAAGGATAAGCGCGTCGCAGACAACGTTGGATTTCGAGCCCTTGGCCCCCGAGGCGACCTTGAGCAGGCCTCGATAACTGGCCCGACCGCCGTTCTTGCTGATGCTCTTCGAGATAATTCGCGAGCTGGTGTAAGGCGCTCCATGGACGACCTTTCCGCCGGCGTCCTGATGCTGTCCCTTACCGGCGAAGGCGATCGAGAGAATCTCGCCCCGGGCCCCCTTGCCCAGCATGTAGACGGCCGGATATTTCATGGTGAGCCGGCTGCCGAGATTGCCGTCGACCCATTCCATGAGCGCGTCTTCATAGGCGACCGCGCGCTTGGTCACCAGGTTATAGATGTTGTTGGCCCAGTTCTGGATGGTGGTGTACCGGCATCGGCCATGCTTCTTGACCACGATCTCGACCACGGCCGAATGCAGGCTCTCGCTGGTGTAGATCGGGGCCGTGCAGCCCTCGACATAATGGACCGAGGCCCCTTCCTCGACCACGATCAGGGTCCGCTCGAACTGCCCCATGCTCTCGGCGTTGATCCGGAAATACGCTTGGAGCGGCACGTCGACCTTGACCCCGGCCGGAATATACACGAACGACCCACCGCTCCAGACCGCCGAATTGAGCGCGGCGAACTTGTTATCCTGGATCGGGATCACGCTCCCGAGATACTGACGGATCAGGTCGGGATATTCTCGCACCGCCGTGTCGGTGTCGACGAAGATCACCCCCTTTTTCTGGAGGTCTTCCCGAAGGCTGTGATAGACGACCTCCGATTCGTATTGCGCGCCCACGCCGGCCAGGAACTTGCGCTCGGCCTCCGGGATGCCCAGCTTGTCGAACGTGTTCTTGATCTCGGCTGGGACGTCGTCCCAGCTCTTACCCTGGCGGTCGGTCGCCCGCATATAGTAATGAATATCGTCGAAATTGAGCGGCGAAAGGTCCCCCCCCCAGGTTGGGGTCGCCTTGCCGCGGAAGACCTCGAGCGCCTTGAGCCGAAACGACCGCATCCATTCGGGCTCGTTTTTCATCTCGGAGATCTGGCACACGACGTCGCGGGTCAGCCCCCGGCCGCTCTTGAAGGCATAGTTTTCCTCGGAATCGTGAAAGCCATACTTGTATTCGTCCTTGATGCCCGCGACTTGAAGATTCAGGTCGGTCGCCATGTCCAGGGTCCTTTGCTTGCCAAGAGAGTCTGTTCGGGATGGGATCGAGGTTGCTCAGGAGGACTTGCCCACGACCTCCGGGGCCACGGCCGCTTCCATTTCGTCCTCGTCATGAGCGGCTTCGGGGTGTTTTTCGCGGACCCAGTCATATCCCTGGCTCTCCAGGATCCTCACGAGCTCCGGTCCCCCCTCCTCGACGATCCGGCCGCCGAAAAGCACATGGACGAAGCTTGGCTTGATATAGGTCAGGATTCGCTCGTAATGGGTGATGACCAGAACCCCCGTCTGGTGTCGACCGGCGACGCGGTTGACCCCCTCGGAGACGATCCTGACGGCGTCGATGTCGAGCCCGCTGTCGGTCTCGTCAAGGATCGCGAAGGCGGGGCGCAACATCGCGAGCTGGAGAATCTCGGCCCGCTTTTTCTCCCCCCCGGAGAAGCCGTCATTGAGATAGCGACGGGCGAATTCCTGGTCGACCCCGAGCTCCTCCATTTGCTCGCGCAGTTCCTTGCGGAATTCGCGCATCGGGATCAGGTCCTCGCCTTCCTTGCGATCAGGACGGCGAACGTTGGAGACGGCGTGCCGCAGGAAATTCCCCAGCGAGACCCCCGGGATCACGGTCGGGTACTGAAACGCCAGGAAGAGCCCGGCCTTGGCCCGTTCCTCGGGCTCGAGCTCGGTCAGATCCTGGTCGTCCAGGGTGATCGACCCCTCGGTAAGCTCGTATCGAGGATGACCCATCAGGGCATACGAGAGCGTGCTCTTGCCCGAGCCGTTGGGACCCATCAAGGCATGGACCTCGCCGCCGCGAAGCGTCAGGTCGACGCCGCGAAGGATTGGCTTACCCTCGACGGAAACATGCAGATTCTCAATCTTCAGCACCCTGCTCATGCGTCATTCGCCTCTTGGTCTCTCGACGTCCCCGCTTGAATGGCGGCCGACCCGGTTCCTGGGAATCACTCAAAACGCCGCGGCGGGCTCGACCACGACCATCGGGCTCGGCTTGGCCTGAAAATCGCAGGATCGATCGCCATCAAGCCGGCACTGGCTGATTCGCAAGCCCCGGCCTAGGATTTTCTCAAACATTTTTCGCTCGAGAGCGCAGATCGCCCGATCCACCTCGGCAAGCTGATAATACGGGCAGGAATGTTGTCTCAAAACCGGCAACGCCTGAAGCCCGTCGTGCGCGACCTCGGCATCGACCCCGCGATCATGGAGCAAATTCGAGAGCTGGACCAACCGCCCTTCCCACTCTGGCCCACTCACCTCGCGCCGATACAGATCGGCCAGCCGTTCCGTGATCCGAGCGAACAATAACCGCCTCAGCCGACGATCCGCGACCGTCGTCATCATCTCGTCCCATAACACGACCGCCAGCTCGGCATAGTTTTGCCCCAGCCGCCGCCGCGCCAGGTCGCTCGCTTGATACGCATGCCGCGGACGACCCCGGCTCCCCGGCTTGGTCTCACGCTCAACCAGACCCGCCTCGATCAGTCGAGAGAGTCGGTTCCGAACCGCCGTGCTCGTCACACCCTGATCCCGGACCATCTCCGAAATCGTCAGCGGACCCGCGCGTCGGATCAAATCCAGAAGAGCACGATCCGATGACTCGGACATCGATTCGATCCCCCCCTGAATTCCTCATCCCTCACCCCACGCGAGACCACGCGCCTCACGAACAACACTCATTCTATGAACCCCATCGCCCCCCGCAAGGGTCCGCCCCGACTTTTGACAAGAAAAATTGCGACAATTCATCGGGATCGGTGAAACTCGCCTCCATTCATGGTGTTACGACAGGAATTCGTGGGGCTGGTCCGGCTTGCTGGGGGCTCTCGGGGGCTCTAGGATGGGGTTCCAGATGGCATTCGTGGGTTCGAAGGACGATCGCATGCAAGATGTTTATGACAATCCCTTGATCGCGCGGTACGCGAGCCGAGGGATGGCCGAGCTCTGGTCGCCCAAGGTCAAGTTTTCGACCTGGCGAGGCTTATGGGTCGCGCTGGCGAGGGCCGAGCGGCAGCTTGGCCTGGCCATCACCGCCGAGCAAGTGTCCGCGCTCGAGGCCCAGGTCGACACCATCGATTTCACCGCCGCCGACGCCTATGAGCGTCGATTTCGCCACGATGTGATGGCCCATATTCACGCCCTGGGCGATGCCGCGCCCCTGGCCCGACCGATCATCCACCTGGGCGCGACGAGCTGCTTCGTCACCGACAACGCCGACCTGATCATCACCCGGCGGGCGCTCGGGATGGTCCGCGACAAGCTCGTCCGGGCGATCGACGCACTGGCTTCCTTCGCCGCGCGCTGGAAGGATCTCCCTTGCCTGGGATACACCCATTTTCAGCCCGCCCAGCTTGTCACCGTCGGCAAGCGAGCGACCTTATGGTGCCATGAGCTGCTCCTGGACCTGGGCGAGATCGAACATCGGCTCGCCGGGCTCAAATTCCTGGGCGTGAAGGGGACGACGGGCACGCAGGCGAGCTTCCTGGCGCTGTTTGACGGCGACCACGGCAAGGTGGAGGCTCTCGACCAGCTCGTTGCCCAGGCGTTTGGCTTTGACCAAACCTACACGGTCTCGGGCCAGACCTATTCGCGGAAGGTCGATTCCCAGGTCGTGGCGGCGCTGGGCGGGGTGGCCGAGAGTGCCCATCGGTTCGGGAGCGACCTTCGCCTGCTGGCCCATGAGCGTGAGGTCGAGGAGCCGTTCGAGGCCGAGCAGATTGGCTCATCGGCCATGGCCTACAAGCGCAACCCCATGCGAGCGGAGCGGATGTGTTCGCTGGCCCGGTTTGTCTCGGCGTTGCCGGCGGCCGCGGGTCAGACGGCGGCGACCCAGTGGCTGGAGCGGACGCTTGACGACAGCGCGGTCCGCCGGCTGATTATCCCCCAGGCGTTCCTGGGGATTGACGCGGTCCTGAATCTCTATTTGAGCGTGGCACCAAAACTCGTCGTGCATCCGGCGGTGATCGCCCGCAACGTGGCGGAGGAATTGCCGTTCATGGCCACGGAAAACCTGTTGATGGCCGCGGTCTCGGCCGGCGGAGATCGGCAGGATCTGCACGCGCGGATTCGCGAGCATTCCCTGGCCGCCGCCTTACGGCTCAAGGAGGGGGCGGCGGGGAACGACCTGCTCGACCGCATCCAGGGCGATGGCGGGTTCCCCGCGCTCGATTATCGTGAGATCCTCGACGCGTCGCGCTACATTGGTCGATCGGCGGCGCAGGTCGAGCAATTCCTGGAGCACGAAATCGAGCCGGTGCGTCGCCGTTACGCCGATTGCCTCGTGGTTGAAGACGATTGCGCCGTCAGGGTTTAGGGAGGGCCAGGGTGCCCCTCGATCACACCCGTGAGGTCTGGTTCTGGCGTGCCTTGCGAAGCCGCTTGAGCTCTTCACGGCGACGTCGTTCGCTGGGCTTTTCGTAGTAAGCCTTGCGTCGCATTTCCTTGCGGAGGCCGCTTCGTTCACAGAGTTTGCGGAAGCGGCGGACGGCTTCCTGGATCGACTCGCCGGCACGAACCCGTAACTTCACCACAGGCCACATCTCCCTTTAACGGTTCGATACTTCACGCCACGAACGATCAGGCCCAGCCGCGGCCAGACGCCGATCGACTCTTGATTAACCCCGCCAACGCCGGGTCGGCACCGTTTCGCGTGCCCCCGATCGCGAGGGCTTCACGCGGTTTGGACCAGACTCCCACGGCGACTACCACAAATCGGCGGGAATTCTTGACTATACCTTCCGCCAACCCCCACGCCAAGGGGATACGCGTGCAAAAATTCCTCGCGTCCCCCCGAGCATGAGCCGCCGCGAACGGTTGACGGACGCGGGGGGGGTTTTCGTCGGCGCAGGCTCGCCTTCACCACCGGGACGATTTCGAGTAGGCTTCCTCGCGTTGACCGGGCCGATCAAGGGGGCCGAGGAACGAACCACCCCGACGGGGGTTGAGCCATCCGCGAGGAGTCGGGATGCACGAGCCGAAGGGACGCACGCTGCCTCTGGCGGGGCCACGCCGGTTTATCGGCGACCTGGTCCATTTCGCCCACCGCATTCCGACCGCGCCGGTGAGCCGGACGTTCGACGTCTCCCGGCTCGCCGAGTCGCGCCGGCTGCATCCCTCGCGCCCGGCCTGGGCGTGCCTCTTCATGCGAGCCTACGCGATGGTCGGCGCGGACCATCCGCCGCTGCGCAGGTCGTTCCTCGAATTTCCCTGGCCCAGGCTCTATGAACACCCCTGGATGAACTGCGCCCTGGCCATCGAGCGCGTCTATCAGGGAGAGGACGGCGTGTTCGTCGGGATTTTTCGCGCCCCGGAACAACAATCGCTCGAACAGCTCCAGGCAGCGGTCTCGTGGTACAAGAACGAAACCCTCGAGCGTGTCGGTTTTTACCGGATGGCACTCCGTTTTAGCCGAGCGCCCGCGCCAATTCGCCGGATGCTCTGGTGGGCCGCGCTGAATTTCTCGGGTTACAAGCGCCATAAGCGGTTCGGCACGTTTGGGCTGACGAGCTATGGATCGCTCGGGGCGGAGCAGATTCACCCGATTTCGCCACTCACGACGACCTTGACCTTTGGCCCCATCGACCCGACGACGGGGCGGGTGGTGGTCAAGCTGATCTACGACCATCGGGTGCTCGACGGTGCCTATGTCGCGCGGCGGCTCAAGGATGTCGAGGACACGCTCAACGGGCCGATCCTGGCAGAACTGCGAAATCCTGGCTCGTTTAAGGTTTCGGGCGCGATCCCCAGGCCGCACGTCGAGCCCGCCAACGGAGTGGCCGCGGCCGGCGCGATCGTCGATCCGCGCTCCCGCGAGCAATCGCCAGGGTAAAAACAGGAAAGAGCGCCCGAATCTCGAGCGCTCTTTCCACCTGGGGTCGCTCGCCGTTTCAGGCCCGGCTTTCGCCGGCTTCCTGATCCGAGGTCACGCGGACCTCGAGCCGGCTCATCACCTTCTTGAGCGCGTCTTCCTTGGCGGTGATGAAGGG
>JAKBAP010000196.1 GCA_021808995.1 Planctomycetota bacterium
ACGTTCGACCTGGCCGACGGTCCGCGCGTAATCCGCGAGGCCGTAATGAGCGAGGGTGAACTCGGCGGGGTCGGCCTTCTCGAAGGTGTAGTTCGAGATCTCGATTTCTCGGTCCGACCCAAGCCACACGGGAATCGTGTACGTTTTTTGAAGAAGCCGCGAGGGGACGGCTTTGCCGCCGTCGGGGCTGTACTGGACGCGACCACCGAAAACGGCATGAAGTTTGTGACCGTTGGGGTTGTTCCTGAACATATGGAACTCGGAGTCGTGGATCGCCTGCCCTCGCGTCTCGTCCAGCTCGACCCACCCTTCCGCGGACGTCTGGAATTTGTCCGGGAGAGCAAACTTGAAGTCGCACTTGAGGAACCGTTCCGACCCTCCCGCGACTCGGCTGACTCGGTTAAACGTGAGCAAGCCCGATGCAATCCGTTCTGGGAAGTCCGGTATGCCGTAGGGCACGACCGCCGCGCGCCTGATCTCGTCACGGACGAATCGTAGCTCCTTCATGCTCTCTCCCTCGCCCTCGAGTCGTCTCAAAACGTATGGAGACTCGGGAGTATTTTGCACCAGTGCAAATGACTGCTGGGGGGTCCGCACGATCGTGACGAGACTCGATTGGTCGACGAGACGAGTCACGATCTTCTCATTGCCGTCGCTGAAGAGGTAGATAAAGCTCGTCTTGACGTCGAGCCGCGGACCAGACTCCTCTTCAGCGGCCTTCGGATCCGATTTTCCGACGCCCGCCTTCGAGAGCGCCGCGCGTTTCCGATAGATGGACCTGGTACCTTCGATCCGAACGTTGCTGTAAGATGCTAAGTGAGCTTGCACGGCCTTGCGATAGACGCTCATGAACTGGGTTGGGTCGATCGCTTCCGTTTGAGCGTATGCGAGACGCTCGACCCCAGCGACCGCGCAGAGTGCCAGGACCATTTGGGCTCGTATCCGCCGGCATGAGTGACGATGCTCCGAGGAAGACCGTGCCGTCGCGACCTTCATTTTCATCGGGGTGAGTCCTTTGACGTTGCGTGAGGGGGAGCCTTGGCGGACCCGTCTCAATGAGGTGCCGCGGCGTTTCCGGCCGATCGTTGTGACCTCGTCGCCTGGCCGCGGGTCTCGCTGAGAGCCGACAGCCCCAGTGGTCCGTCGTAGGTAGGGGCCGGTCTTAGCACGTGCAACTGACGAAATTGGGAAGGGTTAGAACCCCCACGGTGCACTTCCAGGCGGAACAGTTCCGTCCGAGACATTGGCCACCGGGGCTGCAACTCCCGCCGGGGGGAAGGTTGTTCGCGTTTTGCGTGCAGTTGCATGAATTGATTTTCCTCGAATTATTGGGAATCACCTGGTCGGCGATCGTGACCGCCCCTGTCGCCAGGAAGAGGGCGGAGCCGAGGTAGAGGATCGAAGCACGCAACTTGGGCTGATTGAGCGGAGCGGACATGGTCGGTCTCCTCTTGGAAAACAGGCGAAGTGTCGAAATCGTGCCACGACTTCTTGATCGAACGAAGACGCTCGAGGTGTCACGGAATGGATGTTTGGAATGCCGGGTTGACTCGGATCTCTCCCTTGATTCTCAAGGGGATCTCATGCTGGGTAGGGTTGGCAGCAAACAGAATTAGCGGTTGGCCGATCGTCCGGTCGCGATTCAGGCCTTCGCGATTGGGATTGGTCATGGCGATGGCAAAGTCGCGGGTTTCACCAGTGGCGATCGTGTACGGCAGTTCGGGTGGGGTGATGCAGTTGCAATACGCCATGCAGCCGACCAGGCGAATCGGCCTGCTCCCTCGGTTCGTCAGTTGAAACGTGAGGGTGATCGGGTCGCCCGGCGCGACGATGCCGAATGACTTCGTGGTGGCGTCGACCGAGATGACCTCGCCGGTTAAGGTCGCGTAAGCCGACTGAATCGTATCGACCGAGAACGCCGCCCAGACCAGCCCGGCCAGAAGGAGCGTTCCCGCGGCAAGAGCGATGGGCCCTCGGGCGCGGGTGCTCAGAAACGGTCGCCGCGGTCGCCGTACGACCTGAACCTTAACTTCGATTGCTCGCCCTGTTGCCATCTCGTCTACCTCGAAAAGAGACAGACCCTAGGGAATGGAAAGAACGACTTGCGGCCGGGGCGGAAATGCCCCGCATGACAACTCAGAACCTCGTGTCACCGTGACGCGGGTTCGAAAGCCGATTCCGCCCCCGAGTACGCGCCCGACCACGTCGACGGATAAGGAATCCTCGAATCCCTGATCCTCACTCGATGGCGCGAACGACACATCGAGGGATTTCACTTCGTGGGCACCGATCAACAGCGGAATCGGCGCGACGAGAACGCAGGGGCAGCTCGTCTCGATGCTCTCGAGCGTGACTGATGAGTCGCACAGGTTTCGGACCTCCAGCGAGGTCACGACCGGTCCCCAGCCTGATCCGCCGTGAGGATGACGGGGTCAGGGTTGATCTCGAGCGGAAACCTGGACACACTCAAAGTGCGCGCATTTACAGAGGGGGGGGGGACGACGCCCATCTTGTGGAACGCATGAATCGCAGCACCGGCAAGAATCGCAAGAGCCACGGGGGGAGCGACACAGAGGAGGACGAGCCTGGAACGCTGTTGTGTCAAGAGCGCCGGCATGTTGTACACTCCGGGATCTTTCGGAGTACGCCAAACACACTTATAGAATGCAAGCGATGATCGGGGCTGTCAAGGCCCTACTTTTTGGAGAATTCGAGAACTTGCCGACTTCGCCGCGATGGGTCGTCTCCCGTCGTCCACGGCCCGCATTGCCTGAAATACCGGCTTGTGATAGGTTTCCAAGCGGCGGGTTCGTGTTCTCGCGATTCTTGGCGTGCGTGGACGCGGGCTGGGGTGCTCTTTTTTGACGGACAGGTCTGGGGATTGATGGACGAATCCAAGCCCAGCATCTGGTTTTTCGGGGATCTGGGCGATTCGTTCGTCGCGCTCATCGCCGATTCCGCGCCTGGGGAGGCCGAGGTCGGGCTCCATGACGCCGCTGGGCCGTTGCCGGGGCTGCCGCATGAATCGGGCGAGCCGCCGGGGGCGGTTGTGGTTCATCGCAATTCGTTGGCGACGGCTGACCTGAAGATGCTCGAACACTGGCGATCGCGGCTTGGGTCGCGGACCCCGATCGTTCTCTGTGTGAGCCCCTTCGCGCGATACGCGGAGATCGCCCGGGCCAACCGCGTTGTCAACGCCGTCGTGCCCGAGGCGACCGCCGTTGACTCCCTGGCCCACCGGCTCGCGCGACTGATGGGTTTCGATGAGCCTGGCGGCCAACCCTCCTACCCGTTTCGAATCGAAGTCTCGAGCGGGCTTTACGAGATGGGCCGGGTGATGGTCGAGGCTTGTTCTCGGGCCGGGTTCAAGGCCGAGCTGGTCGACGACCTGATCGAAATCAGCCAGGCGAGGGGGAAGCGAGGGCGTGATCGAGGTTCGGACCGCGTGCTCACGATCTGGGATGTCCCCTTGCTCGAGCGGGGCTGGCGGGGCGCGCTGGAAGCCCGGGTGCGCGCGACTGGGCCGGTCATCGCGGTCTTCGCGTTCGCCGATCGGGGGGCGGTCACGTCGGCGTGGGATGCCGGGGCGGCGGCGTGCCTGGACTCACCGGGGGATTTCGAGCTCCTGACCGACGTCGTATCCTGGATCGCGCGGTCCTATCCGATCGAGCGTTGGCCGGTGCCCGCTCGGCTGGAACGGGCGCACGCGGTCCCTCCCTCGCGAAAGCAGGGCTCCCGTTCCATCGTGGCCAACGACGAATCGCGGCCTCCAGGAAAGCGCTGACGCGGATATCCCAGAGCGGCGTTGATGCCCAGATCGCCCAAACCAAAAACCGATTCGCACGCCGCGACCGAGACCCCACCGAAGGCAAGCTCGCCCGGGCCGAGGTCGCTCACGGACCTGACGCGGGTGATTCAGCGCTCGCCGGGGTTTGGCGAGGTGGTGGCAGCGCTCAAGAACGGCCATTCGGCGACGATCGACGGCGCGTGGGGGTCGGCGTCGGCGCTGGCTTCGGCCGCGCTGGCGTTGCATACGCCCCGTACGCTCTTGATCGTGATCGCGCACGTGGGGGACGCCGACGATTTTCGCGACGACGTGGCGACCTTCGCGGGTCTCGCGCCCGAGCTTTTCCCGGCCTGGGATCGGTTACCGCGCGAGCTTCAAGCGGTCGACGAGGTCTTTGGCAAGCGGACGCGGGCTCTCAAGCGATTAGCGGCCGACGAGCCGGCTCGGGTCGTGGTCGCCCCGATGCAAGCGATGCTCCAGCCGGTGCCGGGTCCCGAGATCATGGCCCTGGCCTCGCGCCGGCTGGTAGTGGGGGATTCGGCCCCGATCGAGGAGCTAGCGGCGTGGCTCATGGCGCGGGGGATGGTCCGGGCGGAGGTCGTCGAGGTCGCGGGTGAGTTCAGCATTCGCGGCGGCATCGTCGATGTCTTCCCGGCCGATTTCGCGGACCCGGTCCGGATCGAGTATTTTGGCGACGAGATCGAGTCGATCCGCCCCTTCGACGTTGAGACTCAGCGCTCGCTTGACCGGTTCAACTCAATTGTGATCACCGCCCCTCTGGACGTCAGTGACCGTGAGCTCGTGGGCTGGATGCATCCGGCCAGCCTGTTGCCGACCGATTCGTGGGTGGTCTTGCTCGAGCCCAACGACCTGCGATCGGAGGGACGGGCCTATCTAAGCCGGCTCGACGACCGGCGGGGGCTCTCGACCGTCGAGGAGACGTTCGCGCGCTTGATCCGGTTTCCCACGATCGCCATTTCGACGATCTCGGCCCATTCGCATGATACGACGTGTCATCTGCGAGTGGAGAGTATCGAGCGGTTCTCGGGCGATCTGGCCAAGGTCAAGGCCGAGCTCGAATCGGCGGCGGCCGGCGAGGACGTGATGATCGCCTGTCACAACCAGGCCGAGGCCGATCGGCTTGGCGAGGTCTTCGCCGACCTTGAGCTCGCGCGATCGGGGCGGCTGCATCTGACGCTTGGGCGGATTCGGGCGGGCTTTCACTTTGTCGACGCCGGCACCCTGGTCATCGGCGATCATGAGCTTTTCGCTCGGGCCGAGGTACGCAGGGCCGCCCCCCGCAGACGCTACGAAACGCGGGCCATCGATAGCTTCCTCGACCTGAACGAGGACGACCTGGTCGTTCATGTCAACCACGGGATCGCGCGGTATCGGGGGCTGCGTTTCGTCGACCAATCGGCCGAGCACGCCGAGGAGACCCTGGTCCTGGAATTCGCCCAGGGCACGACGATGTACGTCCCCGTCTCGAAGATCGACCTGGTCCAGAAATACGTGGGTGGTGGGAAGGCCGACCCTCCTCTGTCAAAGCTCGGCTCGTCGGCATGGGAAAAGCGTAAGAAACGGGTGGCGGAGGCGGTCGTCGACCTGGCCCAGGAACTGATCGACATCCAGGCCGAGCGCGCGAATCAGGTGGGGTTCGCCTACCCGGGCGAGGACACGCGGTGGGTCGCCGAGTTCGAGGCGGCCTTTCCCTATGAAGAGACGCCCGATCAGCTCACGGCGATCGAGGCGGTCAAGGGGGACATGGCGATGGCCAAGCCGATGGACCGGCTGATTTGCGGCGACGTCGGATATGGCAAGACCGAGGTCGCGCTGCGGGCCGCGTTCAAGGCCGTCGACGCCGGCAAGCAGGTCGCCATCCTCGCCCCCACCACCATCCTGGCCGAGCAGCATCATCGCGGGTTCAGCGAGCGGATGGCGGAGTTCCCGTTCCGGATCGAGGTCGTCAACCGGTTCCGACCGCGGGTCGAGATCCGCCAGGTCTTGAAGGATACCGCCGCGGGGGCTGTCGATATCTTGATTGGCACGCACCGGATCTTGCAAAAGGACGTCGCGTTCAAGGATCTAGGTCTGGTCGTCATCGACGAGGAGCAGCGCTTCGGGGTCGAGGACAAGGAATGGCTCAAGAAGATGCGTTCGATGGTCGACGTGTTGACCCTGTCGGCGACGCCGATTCCGCGGACCCTGCACATGAGCTTGCTGGGGATCCGCGACATTTCGAATCTCGAGACGCCGCCGCCGGATCGCAAGGCGATCGAGACCCGCGTGGTCCGATACGATCCCGAGACCGTCCGCCATGCCATCAACCGCGAGCTCAATCGCGAGGGGCAAATCTATTTCGTCCACAACCGCGTCCACGATATTCAGGCCGTCGCGGAAAAGATCCAGAACCTGGTCCCGGCCGCTCGGATCGCGATTGGCCACGGCCAGATGAGCGGGCCGGAGCTCGAGCGAATCATGCTCGAATTCATCAAGCGAAAATATGATATTCTGGTCGCGACGACGATCATCGAGAGTGGGATCGACATCCCCAACGTGAACACGATTTTCATCAACGAGGCCGATAAGTACGGCCTGGCCGATCTGCACCAGCTCAGGGGTCGGGTGGGTCGGTTCAAGCACCGGGCGTACGCGTATTTGCTTTTGGAGTCGGATCGGCCGGTGACGCCCAACGCGGTCAAGCGACTCAAGGCGATCGAGGAGTTCACAGCGCTCGGGGCGGGCTTCAAGATCGCGCTTCGCGACCTTGAGATCCGTGGAGCGGGGAACATCCTGGGGGCCGAGCAGTCGGGCCACATCGAGAGCGTGGGCTACGAGCTTTATTGCTCGCTCCTGGAATCGGCCGCGCGAGCGCTCACGGGGACGGCGGCCAAGCCGATGTTTGATTGCTCGGTCGAGCTGGCGTGGAGGGCGTATTTGCCGCGTGAATACGTGCCCGCCCCCCGGCTCAAGCTCGAGCTTTACCGCCGAATTGGTCGCTTGCGCACGCTCGCCCACCTCGCCGATCTGCGGCAAGAGCTCGTCGACCGCCTTGGTCCCCTGCCTCGGGCCGCGGAAAACCTGCTCCTGGAAGCCGAAATCCGGATCCTCGCGGGACACTGGAAACTCGAGCGAATCCATGTCGAGCGGGGGGAATATGTCGTCCTCACCTATCGCAACAGTAAGCGCATCGAAGCCCTCGCCCGCCTACGACCCAAGCGGATCCGCGTCGTCGACGAAAAGACCGCCTACGTCCCCCTTGGCGACGAACCGAGGAAAACCCCCGAAATCGCCGCTCTTCTCCAGGCATTGCTTCAGACCAAATAATCCACGGGTGAATGACCGGTCGGATGATCCGTCTCCCAACCGTGATACCTTGGTGGTTGAAAGAATGGTTAATCGCCGATCTGGCCTGGTTCCGGGGCGAGCCCACGAATGAGCGCTGGGCCAAGGGCATGGAGAATCTCGGCCTCGCCGGCGCGCATCTCGGCGGTGCCGGCCGGGGTCTGGTCGTCGCGCCCGAGCAGGTGCAACAGGCCGTGGACGAGATAGAGAGCAAGCTCGCTCTCGGGCTCGACGCCGAGTTCACGGGCGGTCTCCTGGGCCGTCTGGGCCGAGATCACGAGCTCGCCCGCGAGGGTTGGCTGGTCGGGGTCCGAGAGGGGAAAGGTGATGACGTCGGTCTCCCAGTCGTGGCCCAGGCAGCGCTTGTTGATCGAGCGGATGCCGGCGTCGTCCATGATGACCACCGAGATTTCGGCGCGAGTGATTCCCTGGCTTTCGAGCGCGCGGCGGACGCAGCGGGCCACGCCGGATCGGGAGATCGGGAGGATTCCCTGGAGGTCACCGACCTCGACCTCGATCGCCTGGGCTGGTTCCATGGTCGCGCCTAGGCTGTCCGGTGCTCGGGATACTTAACGCGTCCGTGGTAGATGCCGATCAGGGATTTGATTAGGCAGTCGCGGATTTCGGCGATTTCCTTGAGGGTAAAGCCGCACTCGTCGAACTGGCCATCGCGGAGTCGTTTATCGATCAGGTCGCTGACGAGCCCCTCGAGCCGGGCGGGGGTTGGTTCCGAGAGAGCGCGGCTGGCGCTTTCGACGACGTCGGCGACCATCAGGATGGCCGCTTCCCGGGTTTGCGGCTTGGGGCCGGGATAGCGAAAGGAGCTTTCGGGGATCGGGACCGACATCGGGTCCTCGCCGCCGCGGCGGGTCGCCTCGTGATAGAAGTATTCGACCAGGGTCGTGCCGTGATGTTGCTCGATCAGGTCGATGATGGGCTCGGGAAGGTGATGCTGGCGGCCCAGGTCGACGCCGTCCTTGACGTGGCCGATGATGATCAGCGTGCTCATCGCCGGGGCGAGCTTGGCGTGGCGCGAGGTGGGGCCGACCTGGTTCTCGATGAAATAATGGGGCTTGAGCATCTTGCCAATGTCGTGAAAGTATGCCCCGATCCGGACCAGAAGCGAGTCCGCGCCGACCCGTTCGGCGGCGGCCTCGGCGATCGCGCCTACGGTGATCGAATGGTTGTAGGTGCCGGGGGCGCGACGGACGAGCTCTTGCAAGAGCGGGTGGGTGTTGTCGCCCAGTTCGAGCAGGCTGATGCCGGTGACGATTCCGAGCGCGTTCTCGATGAAGGGGAGGCTTCCGCCCAGGAAAAAGCCCGCCATGAGCCCCCAGCCCCCACGCCAGAGGCTATCGCCCCGGATGAGATCCAGAGGCTGCCCTTGCCAGAGGCCGGTCGCCCAGGTCATGAGGAAATAGGCCATCGCGGCCGTCGCGCCGACCTTGATGAGCTTGGTCCGGGTGCGGACCTCCGAGAGCGACAGCACGGCGGCCGAGGTCCCCCCCATGATCACCATGAAATAGGGGATTTCGCCCCCGAGCGCGATCGAGGTCAAGAGCGACAGGCAAAACGTGATCATCATTCCAAAGCCGGGATTGTAGGCGATGGCGACGATCATGGCGGCGACGGCGACGGGGACGACCTCGGCGTTCCAGGTCTGATTGGAGAGCAGGCGGACGACCGCGAGGGCGAGGATCACGAGACCGCAAATCATGGCGACGCGGAACGGCTCGCGAGCGAATCCTCGTTCGTGCCGCCAGATGTGCGTGGCCATCAGGAAAAAGAGCGCTCCCGTCAGGGCCAAGACGCCAATCGCCCGGGCCAGCCGTTTGCCCCAGCCCAGGCCGAAGAGCGCGGTCTCGTGCTCGAGCCGGAGCAGGATCAGTTGCTCCTCGGTGATCGTCTGGCCTTGCTCGACCAGCACTTCGCCGCGGGTGTAGGCGTCGTAATGGTCGAGGACGGCCGCGCGAGCGAGGTCACGCAACCGGGCGGTCGATTCCGGCTCGAAGGCCAAGGTGGGGTTCTTGTCGAGCTGATTGGCCGTGAGGCCAAAGATCGCCTGGCCGAGCTCCTTGGATGTGAAGGCGGCCAGGAATTCCTGATGGACGGGGCTATCCGGCTTGACGAACCGCTCGGGGACGACCCGGTCTCGCGAGGTAGGGCGGGCCGACTCGGGTCCCTGGCCCAGGTCGCGGATCGAGAGCACGCGGCTCTGGTCCTCGGAGGCGGGGAGCGTATCGGAGCCCAGGACGCCGTCTCGCTCGAGAGGCGCGAAGGCCGCCGCGAGCTGCACGTGCAGGCTGTCCCTGCGCTCCGGCGTGTCGGTCGCGGCCTTGAGGTCGAGAAAGCTCTTGGGCTCGAGCTTCCATGAGACCCTCAGGCTCTCGGGCAGATCCTCGAACAGCCTGGTCTTGGCGATGGTCGAGGTCAGGTCCTCAAGCCGACCC
>JAKBAP010000197.1 GCA_021808995.1 Planctomycetota bacterium
TGTCTAGAACGCCAAAGGCCGCGAGCCCATCCTCGAAAAGTCGTACCACGTCACCTTCCCTGGAAAGATCGCCCTGGATCGCCCTCGCCCTGCCCCCCTTGGCCGTGATCTCAGCCACGACCCGGTCCGCCCCCCCTTTGCTCGAGCTGTAATTGACCACGACCGCCGCCCCGGCTCCGGCCAGTTGAATCGCGATCTCCGCCCCAATTCCCTTGGATGCCCCGGTCACCAGCGCGACCTTGCCCTGAAGTTTCCCGCTCACCTGATCACTCCTCTCAGCCAGCCTTAACCACCACCAGCGCCCTCCGTCGGGGCGACTTTCGGGTGGAACAATTCTGTACTGGCCGATATTATTATCGGGAGGGTGAGCCGTGAGTCAACCAGATAATATACCGAATAGTATGAAATCCGATGATGAGTCTCGGCGGGCCGGTCGTCCGCGGGGTTTTGACGTGGATCAGGCGCTCGAGAGTGCGATGACCGTTTTTTGGGAAAAGGGTTATGAGGGGGCGTCGCTGGACGACTTGACTCGGGGGATGGGGATTAACCGGCCCAGTCTTTACGCGGCATTTGGTAACAAGGAGTCGCTCTTTCGCAAGGTCCTGGACCGGTATCTGGATCGGTTTGGGGCGAGGATGCAAACCGCGCTCGGGCGGCCGACGGCTCGTGAGTCGGTCGAGGCGCTCTTGATGGGCGTAATCGAAGTGAGCGAGCCGGGAACTCCGCGGGGATGCTTGCTGGTTCAGGGCGCGCTTTGCGGTGGGGATTCGGTCGAGCCGATTCGCCTCGAGCTAGCCTCGCGGCGGAAGGCGCTGGAGGCGCGATTGCGGGTCCGTTTCGAGCAGGCTCATGAGGCTGGCGAATGGTTGCCAGGCGGGGCTTCGGATCTGGCGCGTTATTTCAGCACGGTCCTGCACGGCCTGGCCGTGCAGTCGGCTGGCGGGGCTGATCGAGCCGAACTAGCGCCCGTCGTCGATCTGGCCCTCCGCGCGTGGCCGCGCCAGGGGGGGAAGGCGGGCGGGGGGGCGGGAGATTGAGACTGGCGGTTACGTCGTCGCCGTCGAGTGGTCTAGGGTTCGTTTGAGTCCGTCCTCGAAGTCGACGGTGGGCTGGTATCCCAGCGCCTGGCTGATCCGTACGAGGCACGCCTGGGAATCGCGGACATCGCCGGCGCGCTCGGGCTCGAATCGGGGCTCGAGGGAGGTTCCCAGGAGCCTGTTCAGGGAGGCGACCACGTCAAGCAGGCTGATGCGTCGACCCGTCCCGACGTTCAAGACAACGCCCTTGAGTGGGGCGGGGGAGCGAAGGGCGGCCAGGTTGGCGGCCACGGCGTTGGCCACGTAGGTGAAATCGCGAGTCTGGAGGCCGTCGCCATGGATCACCGGGCGCTCGCCTCGGGTCATCATCGTGGTGAAGCGAGAAATGACGCCGCTGTAGGGGCTCGACGGGTCTTGCCGTGGACCGAAGATGTTGAAATAGCGGAGGCTCGCGCCATCAAGACCCATCGATTGGGCATAGGCGTGGACGTAAGCCTCGCCCGCGAGCTTGCCGGCGGCATAGGGGCTCAAGGGGCGAGCAAGCATGTCTTCGCGCTTGGGAAGCGCCGCCGTGTCTCCATAAGCGCTCGAGGACGCGGCGAAAATAAAGCGCCTCACTCCCGAGAGCCGGGCGGCCTCGAGCATCTGGAACGTCGCGGTTGGTCCGCTGGCGTACGACGGGCCCGGGTCGAGAATCGACCTGGGAACGCTGGGAATCGCGGCCAGGTGGAAAACGCAGTCCGCTCCCCGAGCGGCCTCGCGACAGACCTCGAACTCCGCCACGTCCCCTTCCAGCCAATCGAATCGGCCTTCGACGGCGGCCAGGTTCTCGAGCTGGCCGGCCGCGAGATTGTCGACGACCCGCACGCGATAACCCTCGCGAACGAGGGCTTCGACCAGATGCGAGCCGATGAAGCCGGCCCCTCCCGTCACGACCATGAGCCCCGTGGAATTCATGGGGATATCATCCCGCGGAGGTCATGCCTGTTCAAGGCCAAGGCGTCTGGCGCCGTCGGCCATGCTCGTCACCAATTGGGCGGGTTCGCGATCCTGTGCCGCCAGGGTTCCGCAGGCGGCCTGGATGTCCGCCCCGCCCGAATAGCGACGGACGACCGGTTGGCGGTATTCGCGGCCTAGAACGTCGCGAAAACGTCGGTACTCGTCGGGGTCGGGACGGCGATAAACGCCCGTCGGATCGGTGACATCGATCAGGTCGAGCCGGGCCTTGACGTCGCCGATCAAGCGAGCCAAGTCGAGAGCATCGGACTCGAACACATTGAATCCTCCAATGCAGACATAGGCGAGCATCACCCGGTCGCGGCGGTCGAGAGAGTATCGGCCGGCGGCCGCCATGATCTCCGCGAGCGGGGTTCCGCGGGTAGCCGGGGCGAGTTGGGACCGTTTCTCATCGGTCGCGGCGATCAGGCTGATGGAGAGTCGGAATCGGCGTTTTTCGCGGGTGTAGCGCTCGATTTGGGGGACGAGCCCGACCGTGCTGATCGTGATGGCGGCCCCGGCGACGCTCGCGCCATGGGGGCAGCTCAGGATCTCGGCCGCCGCCAGGACCCGGTCGTAATTCAGGAACGGCTCTCCCATGCCCATGAAGACCGCCCCGGTCACGCGCCGGCCGCTCGCCTGGGCTTGCTCGCGGGCCTGGATGAACTGGTCCACGATCTCCCAGGTCTCCAGGTTTCGCCGCCGGGTCATGCGCCCGGTCGCGCAAAAACGGCAGCCGATCGGGCAGCCGACTTGCGACGACAGGCAGACGCTCATCGCGCCGGGTTTGTGCAAGGGGATGAGGACGGTCTCGATCTTGAGGTCGTCCGGGGTCTTGAAGAGGAGCTTCTCGAAGCCGTCGACGGGGGAGGTCGTGGATCGGGCGAGCGTGAGCCGGGGGAGGGGGTTGGGGATCTGGTCGAGCAGTCGGCGAGGGGCCTGGCAATCGCGGACCCAGGTGGCTCGATCGAATTCGCCACGGCCGACAATGGCGGCGGAGAGCCGCCTGAGCGACTCGTCACGGACCCCGAGCGCGCGACCGCGATCAAGAAAAATGGGCGGGGCGAGATCGCGTGGATCGAGCATGCATGGACCCTGGGGCCAGAATCTGACTGTCGGAATCGAGCGCGAACGATTAGATTAACGGAGTGATCACCGGCTGTCTCGGGCGCGGTTTCGGCTGGAAGGGAACTCGGGCGAGCGATCCTTCGGCCGTGAAAGCCTGAAAATTGAGAAATGCGACCCAACCTTCTCAATATTCGGATCGTATCACGGAAGTCCTTCATGAGCGAGTCGCGGTCTGGCGTCCTGGTCGGCTCGCGCCTCGATCAAATGAGTGGACAGGGCGATTTCGCCGAGGAAATTCCCGTCCGAGCGGTTTCATGGCGGACAGGCGCGCCCCGGTCCGGGGATGTGTCTTGGGATCGCGTCGTCACGGACGTTGGTTTTTGTTGGGTGCGAGTTCAGGATTGGGTGTTCACAAGGAGATTCAACAGTCATGAGAAAGAATCCGGTGGCGTGGGCCGCGCTCGTGGTGGCGTCGGCGGCGCTTCTCAGTTCGAGTGGTTTCTTGCGGACGATTCCGGCCGCGCCCAAGGTCAAGGCTGAGAGTCTTCGGACGGCGATCGCGCTTTCCGAGGGGTTCGAGGCGGTCGCCGAGTTCACGCGGCCGTCGGTCGTTCAGATCAGCGTCACGAAAAAGGCACCGAAGTCGTCATCGGCTCCTGGTGTCAGGCGGTTTCAATTCCCGAATCCACGAGGTGGCCAGGGAGCTCCCCAGACTCCCAAGGATTTCGAGGAGATGCTCCGGAAGTTCTTTGGTCCCGAGCAAGGCGCGCCCGAGCAGGAGCAATTCGGGTCGCCGGGGCGTGGGGTGGGTTCGGGGTTCGTTTACGACGACGCCGGCCACATCCTGACCAACAATCACGTGGTCTCGGACGCGGATAAGATCACCGTGACGTTTTATGACGGCACCGAGTCGTCGGCCACCGTGGTTGGCGCGGACAAGCAATCGGACGTCGCGGTGATCAAGGTCGAAAACACCAGTTTCCCCGCCCTTCCCAAGGGGGATAGCTCGAAGCTCAAGGTGGGCGAGCTGGTGATGGCGATTGGTTCGCCTTTCGAGCTCTCGCAGAGCGTGACGAGCGGGATCATCTCGGCCCTTGAGCGAAACGACGTCCATATCAACGAGTTCGAGTCGTTCATCCAGACCGACGCGCCGATCAACCGGGGCAACTCGGGTGGTCCGCTGGTCAACATGCGTGGCGAGGTCATCGGGGTGAACTCGGCGATCGTGACCGGTGGCTCGAGCGGCAACGACGGCATCGGATTCGCCATCCCGATCGACATGGCGGCCAGCGTGGCCAACATGCTCATCAAGGACGGCAAGGTCCACTACGCCCGGATCGGCATCGCGCTGGCCCCGCTGACCCCGTCGTTGGCGCGGCAGTTTGGCCTTCCCGATGGGACCAAGGGGGTCTTGGTCGGCGACATCGTTCCTGGTAGCCCGGCCGACAAGGCCGGCCTCAAGCCAGGCGACGTGATCGTCGCCTATGCCGGCGAAAAGGTCCTCGACCGCTCCTCGTTCCGGCTCAAGGTCGCGACCAGCGAGGTCGCCCACTCGTACCCGCTCTCTTATCTGAGGGACGGTGTCGAGCGCAAGACGTCGATCGCCCCGGCGGCCTATGACAAGGTCGTCTTCGACCAGGAGAAAGAAGACGGAACCGAGGAATCGAAGTCCGTCGCCAAGGAGCCGGTCAAGACCGCGATCGGCGACTTCGGCCTCGAGGTCCAGCCCTTGACGGCGGAACTGGCCAAGACGCTGGGCCTGCCCGACGGGCTCAAGGGGGTCCTGGTGTCGTCCGTCAAGGAGGGAAGCCCGGCCGAGGCCGCCGGAGTCTCCCAGGGTGACGTCATCACCAAGATCGTGAGGGATCATCGGATCCAGCCCCTCGCGAACGTCAAGGACTTCCAGGACCTGGCGTCCAAGAGCAACGAGATCGCCTTCTACATTCAGAAGGGCAAGGTGGGGGCGTTCGTCACGCTCACCAAGAACGCGAAGTAACTCGAGCTCGCCCGCCTGATGGGGCTCTCTCGAGAAACTTGAATCAAAAGGGGCGGCCCCGACATTGTCGAGGCCGCCCCTTTCATCTATCGTGATCCAGATGGACCCGATTCCGTGGGGTTCATCATGAGTTGCCTTGCCAGGGCGGCGGGGTCTCCTGGTGGTAGACGGTGTATCGACAACCCAACGGGGGAAATCGCGTGAATCCTTCTCGTCCTTTTCCTCGGCGGGTTTGAAGCCGTTACAATCCGCAAAATCATCGCGTGCCCCGAACGTCCAACAACCGAAACCGATCACGCATTCGAGCTCGTCCACCGCGGCCTTCGCCGCACTGGTCGAGCCATCATTCGAGCCCGATCATGAGCGATCCGCACACCAATGTCGGGTTCGAGGAGCACGAGTCCATCGAGCATTACGACCTCGAGGTCGCTCCTCGCGTGCGTGGGCTCCCCCCCTATCTTTTTGGAAAGATCAACGAGCTCAAGTATCGCAAGCGCCGTGACGGCATCGACGTGATCGACCTCGGCATGGGGAATCCCACCGACCCCCCCTCCGATTGGGTGATCGACAAACTTCGCGAGGCCGCCCGCGACTCACGCAATCATCGCTATAGCGCGGCCACCGGCATCCCCAACCTGCGCAAGGAAGCCGCTAACCGATACGCCGCCCGTTTCGGCGTCGAGCTCGACCCCGATCACGAAATCGTGGCCACGATCGGCTCAAAGGAAGGGTTCAGCCACATGTGCCTCGCCCTGCTGGGCGCTGGCGACACGGCCGTGGTGCCCGCTCCGAGCTTTCCGATCCACGTCCACGCGATCGCCCTCGCCTCGGCCAACGTGATCGCGCTCGACGTTCGCGACTCCCAGGTTTTCCTCAAGAATCTCGCCCTCATCTGCGAAAGCCTCTTTCCCCGCCCCAAGATCCTGGTGCTGAACTATCCCCACAACCCGACCGCGACCGTGGTCGAGGCGGGGTTTTTCGAGGAAGTGGTCGCGCTCGCCCGCAAATATCGATTCTTCGTGATCCACGACTTCGCGTATGGCGACATCGGATTCGAAGGCTACGAGCCGCCGAGCTTTCTCTCGGTCAAGGGGGCCAAGAGCGTCGGTTGCGAATTCACGACCATGTCCAAGGGCTATAACATGGCCGGCTGGAGAGTGGGCTTCGCGGCCGGCAATCGCGACATGCTGTCGGCCCTCAAGGCGATCAAGGGATACTACGACTACGGAATCTTCCAGGCGGTCCAGATCGCGACAATCGTCGCGCTTCGCCACGGCGAGGGAGATCGTAAGAACCAGGTCATCGAGTACCAAGGCCGACGCGACGCCCTCGTGAAGGGGCTCGCGCGGATGGGCTGGTCGGTCCAGGTCCCCAAGGCCGGGATGTTTGTCTGGACCGCCGTCCCCGAGCCGTGGCGGTCCGCCATGGGCTCGATCGATTTCGCGATGAAGCTCCTTGAGGAAGCCAACGTGACCGTCAGCCCCGGCCGAGGGTTCGGCGAAACCGGCGAAGGCTATCTCAGGCTCGCCCTGATCGAAAATGCCCAGCGCCTTCGACAGGCGGTTCGGCAGATCGCCCGCGCCCTTCGCGATCACCCTCCGACCCAAGACTAGCGCCTGTCCCTACGCTCAATCGCGAGGCGGGGCGTTGTTGCCGACGGGGCGGGTACCGGGCCCGGGCGCGCCCTCGAGCCTGCCAAAGATCATTCGGCCGGCGCTCGTCTGTAGCACTGACGTCACGGTGATCTTGACCATCTCGCCCAAGTGATGGGCACCCTGTTCGCAGACGACCATGGTGCCGTCGTCCAGATAGCCAACCCCCTGGCCTTGCTCCTCGCCCCGTTTGAGCAGCTTGACCGTCAGCGGCTCGCCAGGGAGCACGATCGGCTTCATCGCGTTCGCGAGGTCGTTCAGATTGATCACGTCCACGCCCTGGAGCCGGGCAATCTTGTTCAGGTTGTAGTCGTTGGTGACGACTTTGCCCCCCAGATGCTTGGCCAGGACCACCAGCCGCTGATCAACCTCGCGAATGCCGTCGAGCTCGGGCAGGTCGGCATCATGGATGCGGACCTCGACGCCAGGCGATTTCTGGAGCTTGCTGAGGATGTCCAGCCCGCGACGGCCACGATTCCTCCGGAGCTTGTCGGAACTATCGGCGATACTCTGCAACTCCTGAAGCACGAATCGGGGGACAACCATCGGCTGATCGATGACCTTGGTCTCGGCGACGTCGGCGATCCGGCCGTCGATCACCACCGAGGTGTCGAGCACCAGCGGTCGAGATCCCTTGACCTCCTTCGAGAACTCCATGTACGGAATGATAAACCGAAAGTCGTCCTTGGTTTGAAGTAGGGTTGAAATACAAATATAGCAAATACAAATAGTCATGAAACTCGCGAACGGAACGTGGACCTGTGGCTTCAGGTAGTTTTGCAGGGCCGGCAAGATCGCGTCGTTGATCAGGTTGGAGAGAAAGACCCCGACGATGACGCCAAAGTAAATCGCCGAGATGGTGGGGATTCGTTTACGGGGGGTGAACACGTCGATCACGACGATCGCGACCGCCACGAGCATGATGGCGATGAAAAGACCAATGGGGTTGACCAGATTGGTTTCGCCGGCCAGCCTCGCGGTCCGAACGGCGAAGCCGGATACGATCAGAATGAACACCAACCGAATCATGACCATCAACATGGACAACTACCCCTCCAGCCCTGACCCCGTCCATCCCAAATCGAATCGTCGAATCCCCTTCGCGGAGGGGCTTTGACCGATCGCGCCGGTCAAATCCCCGACGAGCGGTCGAGCTCCTCGCGGAGTCGATCGTAAAACTCGTTCAAGCTCTCGACGATGACCTTCGCGTTTCCCAGGATGGGCATGAAATTCGTGTCGCCGTCCCACCGTGGGACGACATGCCAGTGCAAATGACCAGGAAGACCCGCCCCCGCCGATCGTCCCTGATTGAGCCCGACGTTGTAGCCTTGAGGGCCTAGCAATCGATCGAGCGTCCCGATCATGGACTGAATGGTCTCGACAGGCTCCGTGAGCTCGGCCCCCTCGAGCTCGCCCAACGACCCGACATGCGATCGCGGGGCCACCAAAAGATGACCATTATTATAAGGATACCGATTCAAAACCACAAAGGAATGGGCACGCCGCAGAACCACGTGGTTTTCCCGATCCTGGTCGCTCTCGAGGCCGGCACACAGGAAACAACCATGGTCACGCTTGGTGTCGGCGGATTGGAGATAGCTCGCGCGCCAGGGTGCCCAGATTCGGCTCATCACGCGTGTCATGCCTCGCGGTCGACATTCCCGGGGGACAACGGCTCCCGAGATCCGTCAGCCTTCGAAACGCAACTCCCCCGAGCCGATGATTCGGCTAAAAAAAGGAAGCCGCACATCATGATATCACGGAACTCCCTCGAGTACCCCAAGCTGGTCGGTTTTTTTCCGCCAGATGCCCCACCGGGGCCCTGCTCGGACTCAACGACGCGCGCCAAGACAAACCCATGCAAGCGTGGCTTTGTCGCTCTCAGGCCTAAGCGCGATGGGGTCGTGAGCCGACCCAGCGGAGAGACCTTGATCATTGCCGGTCGCGTGAACTAACGTCTTGGCTGGCATGGTCTTCGAGAGGGTGATCAGAGTAGCCGGCGATCCCAGATCGGATAGTATCGGGCCCAGGCGCGGCCGATGATCGACTCCGCCGGGACCAGGACGAGTTGTCCGGTCGGAGGCTCGGAAAGATCCGGATATTCGGGCTCGACCAAAATCTGATCCTCGGGGACGGTGAACTGACAGGTCTGGGGCCAAGCGGCCAGCCTCAGCGGCCCATGGAGCGGCAGGTCGCGCCCGTCGATCTTCCACGCTCGGCCAGTCCACTCGACTTTTTGGCCGGGGACGGCGACAACCTCGCCAGGACCGTCGTTCGCCCGGGCCGGGAGATGCATCCAGATCCACTCCCCCTTGCGCGGGGTCGACAGCCGATAGGCCCGAAAGTCAACCAGATAGCCCCGCCCTGGCTCATCCGGGACGAACTCGAGCCACGCGACCTGCGACAGAACCAGGACCAGGGGAATGTAGAGGGACGCCGCCAGCGTCGCCGCGGCGAGCGGCGCGGCCGCCAAGAGCCGACGCCTGGGAAACACGCTCTGGAGCGTGGCGTCCACCGACGACGCCACATGCGAGAAAAACGCAAACCCCAAGGCAACCCATCCTACCCATGTCCCCCAGGCCCAGAAAGCCGACGACAGCGCCGTGACAAAAGAGCCGAGGAAGACCAAGGAACGCCCGTTTTGATCCCATCGAGCCTGAGGCCAGCCGGGTACTAACACCCGTAAGCCGGGGGGGGAGCTAAAGGGGTTCGTGTTGATCGGCATGAGCGGCTCATCGTGGGGGCGCATACACCAAGAACCCTCCCAGCCCACCCCACGCCC
>JAKBAP010000198.1 GCA_021808995.1 Planctomycetota bacterium
ATGGATTTGTCCGTGCTTAGCTGGGAGCGTGGGCGTCCCGCCCGCATGGATTTGTCCGTGCTTAGCTGGGAGCGTGGGCGTCCCGCCCGCATGGATTTGTCCGTGCTTAGCTGGGAGCGCGGGCGTCTCGCCCGCATGGAGTTGTCCGTGCTTGGCTGGGAGCGCGGGCGTCCCGCCCGCATGGATTCGAGCGGGGCTCGCGCCCGCTCCCAGGTTGATCGCGGTCGCCGGATACCGTCGAAATGCCGAGACTATCCAATTCATGATTGCTCAAATCTGTTTTTCGCGGTTCCCTGGGTGCCCGGTGCCGCGCTCCAGGAGTTCGGGTTCGGCGGTGCCGGGGTGTTCGAGGGCCTGGCCGACCCCCTCCAGGGTGGCGTGGCGCCAGGGTCGATCGGGGCGGTTCGAGCCCTTGGCCTTGATCGTGCCGGGGAGGCCGATCAGGCGGGCGGGGTTGGTCGTGGCGGCGTCGATCCTGACGGCCTGGTCGCTGTAGGTCCGATCGAACAGGGCGACGGTGTCGCGGATCATGGCCACGTGGGCTGGGTCGTTGGGGTAATCGGGGAGCCGGACCAGAATCCACGAGCCATTGCCCGAGCTTCCCCACATTGACCAGCGGGCGAGCTCGGGGTGGTCGGCCAGGATGGCGTCGCGGCGGTCGGCGGCGAGGGCGTGCTCGGCCTCGGTGGCGCTCGTGTCGGCCGGGCGGGCGGGGTCGATGTCGAGATAGAGCCAGCACAGGGCCGTCACGTCGGTGTCCCTCGTGGCGTGGCGGGTCCGCGCGAGCCGGTTGTCCGATCGCGCCAGCAAGTCGGCGGCGACCGGGTTGATCGTGACGTAACCCGAGACCCCGACGAGCCGCCGGGCCTCCCGCATGAGCCGGTCCTGGTCGTCGAACCAGCCAGCCAGGGTCGCCCCCTCGAAGGCTGGCCCCAGGTCCAGGTCGCGCCCCCGGCGAATCCGCCCCTGGCGGTCGCAGGCGGCCTTGAGCACCCGGAGCTCGACACATCCCAACCGGGGCTGGGTCAAGAACTCGAGAAACCGCCGCGCGGGCCGCGGGTTGATCTCCAACCCGCCGTCGACCCCCTGGGGGGCGTCGACGGCGCGATGGGGCCGGGATTGGGTCCAGGCCCCCCTCGTGATCGTGGTCATGGATCGGTCCTTATGTTCCTCTCGCGGGATCGCCGGTGGGATCTGGCATCCCGTTTACGCAATTTCGGATTGACGAGGGGAGTCGGCCCGGAGACGGGATTGGCGTCGGGGTCGGTTGGCGGCCGGGGCCTTGGGGAGATCCCAATCGGGCCCGCGACTGGCGAGGATCATCCTGAGCTTTTCGAGGGCGGCCTTTTCCATGGCCCGAATCCGGTGGCCGGGGAGCCCGCAATCGAGCCCGAGCCGATGGTACGACCGGGGCTGGTTGGGGGGGGTGGCGCGGTGGTTCGCGTCGTGGTCGGGGGCGTCCGGGGCGGGGCCTGGGATCGTGGAGTCGTCCGGGTCCAGGCCGTATCGGTTGCGAATGATCCAGGATTCGAAGGGGTTCAAGGCGGCGAGGGCGGCGTGGAGGGCCTCTCGGGCCTCGTGATCGATGAGCTCGCGGTCGACCGGTCGGTCGTGATCGGCGATCGACTCGTCCAGGTCCCCCTGCGAGACCCGCTCGATCAGGGTGAGCCGGGCGCGGTCGAGGCGGCGGGCGGGGACCCCCAGCCGGTTCGCGAGATCCTGGGTGTCAAGCGCGAGGCTCGAGTCGGGGCTCGGGATCGGGTCGTCGACGCCGATCATGGCCCGGACCAGCCGGATGTATCGGGCACGGAGCAGGCGGGCGTATTCGGGGAACCGGATCAGGGAAGAACCCTCCCCCATGGCCCGCTGAATGAACGCCCGGATCCAGAAGGTCGCGTAGGTGGCGAACCGCACCGGATGAGCGCCCGGGTCGAAATTCTGGGCGGCCCGGATCAGCCCGATGTTCCCTTCCTGGACCAGGTCCTCGCGAGGGACAGCGCTTCTGGGATAATCGCGCACAACATGGTGGACGAGCCTGAGGTTGGCGAGGACCAGCTCCTCCCGCGCGGCCAGGTCGCCGGCCTGGATTCGCTCGGCCAGGGCCCGTTCCTCACGCGCGGACAACAGCCGCGTCGCCGTCGATCGGTGGGCTTGCCGCCGCCGTCGATTCCAGGGCTCGCCGACCAGGGCCGTCCCCCTGCGCTTGGGTCGAGGCTGGGATTCCCCGAGATCGACCCGGCACGCCGACGTCGATCGCGAGCTCTTATCCGCAATCATGATGAGACTCTTTTCTCGTGTTGATGAAGGTTCGGTCAGGCTGTCAAGGCGTCGACCAGATCACCCGGAGGGGCTTTCCCGGCCGGCGCGGGGCCTCGGTCGGGTTCGCCCGCCAAAGCCCCCGTTCCAAGGCCCCAAGCGCGGCCCGGGCGGTCGCGAACGGGACGCTCACCGTCGCCCCCCCCTCGAGACTCGCGGGCCGGATATACCACTGAAACGACCGGGCACCGGCCGCGAATTCATGCTCGAACCGCGGGGTGTAAACCACGAACCGCTCACCCGTGGCACGGTCCAGGACCGCGAACGAACCATCGGGTAGGCGCTTCCCCAGGTGCATCCGAGGCGCCCACGCCGGGAGGCCACGCGGAATCGAGAGCATCGCACGTGATGATCCCGGATGGATCGGCATCCCCCCCAGGCGGGTTTTTCGTATACGGGATATCGGATGGCCGTGGGGGTTTTCGCCGCCGGCGGGGGTGGGGTCGGGGCTGCTAGGGGAGGCGAAAGGCATGGCGAAGGGCTCCGCGAAACGGGTTGAGTCGGGACCAAGGCGCGTGGGGGGGCGAGGGCCGCGACGGAGGGCCCGCGCGCTCGCCATGGCGTGGAGATTTCTAGGCCGCCCCGCGGACGCGGAGCTCGCGCGGCGACATCGGGATCATCGCCGAGAGCCGGCGGAGGATCTGGGGCGCGTTATCGCCCGGGCGCACCCGGCGGGCGAGCGCGGTCAGGGCCGGCGTCCTCGCCTCGTGGGCCAGGAGGCGATCCAGCCACGAATACGGTTTCTCGTCGTCGTGAACCATGAGGTCGAGGATGATCAAGCGCCCCGCTCGCGAACCGCGCAGGTCTTGACTCAAGAGCTCGGAGACGACCGCGACCCCTCGCCAATCGAGGACCGCGCCGGTCAGCCGGGCCCGGTCCAAATTGGCGCCAGCCAGGTCCGCGCCGACCAGCCGGGAACCACGCAGGTCCGACCCGGCGAGGTTCGCCCCTCGCAGATCCGCGCCCCGCGCGTCGGCCCCCTTGAGAAACGCCCCCGTGAGCGCCGAGCCGCGAAGATCGGATCCGCGCAGGTCGGCCTCTCGAAGATAAGCGCCGGCCAGGTCCGCGCCGTTCAGATCCGCCCCCTCGAGCCCAGCCCGAAACAGGAACGCGCTGGCCAGCCTCGCCCCCTTGAGATCGGCCCGGGCCAGCCGAGCGCCGGCCCGAGCGGCATGCTCGAGCGCCCGGTGAAACGACGCCCCCTCCAGGACCAGGATCACGTCCCCGGTCCCTCGTTCCGTGATCGCGTAACAGGCCATGATCCAAACTCCTCGATCGATGTCAGGGCCGCGTTTCGCGCCCCTCCCAACCGAAACGGGAGACGCGGGGAGCCGTCGCCGACCCCCCGCGTCCACCCACGTCCTCACCCGCCTGGGACCCCATTTTCAGCCCCGCCAATCACGCCGGCCCAACCGGCCCCGAAGGGGGATAGTAGGGAGGGATTGGCAAGGGACACTCCGGAGGAGTGGTCGGGGCCGGCTCGGGGCACGGCGGCGGATAACAGGGGTCCGGCGGATCATCGTCGTCCGCGACCGCCATCACCACGACGGGCGCGGGCGCCGGCACGAACGCCGACATCGCGGCCTTCCGCTCAAGAAACTCAAGGGCGAACCGAGGAGCCCTCGTACGCATGGGTCACCATTCCTTGTTCAAGGGAAAAGTCACGATCGAATCGACACGCATTCCGGAAAGGGCCTCGTCTGTCCCGCTCACCCTCGCCGACCGCTCACCCAAATAAGATCCCCGTTTACGGGAGTTAAGTTGCATAAAAAGGATAGTATTTCGCGACAAAGGGATTGGGGTTCCTTGGGGCCTTGGCGGCGGCAAGGCAAGTTCGCGGCATGGGGGAGGGGGGTTAGTCCTGGTCGATCTTGAGGTCGGATCGGAGGATCCGGGCGACGCGCTCGCAGGCGGCGATTCGCAAGAGGTCAAACGCGAACCGCACCCGCCCGGAGTGGTCCATTTCGTTGGGGTGGAGCTGAAGGATCGGGGTGATGGCCTTGAGCCAGAGCCTGCGCTGGGATTCATTGTCGAGGACGGCGGAGAGGAATTCCTGGGCCGCCACCTCGTCGAGGGTCGCGTCGTCGCCAGTTTCGTCCCTGTCAACGGGGAGGGAGTCGCTCGCGTCTGGGACCATGGTCGACCTCGCTTTCGGGAGGAATGCGGCGTAAGGGATGCATGAATGACGGACATGCGGATACGGAACATTGCACAAACGGGAGTCCAGCCGAGGGATCCTCGCGATGGGGCGTATCCCGCCTACGAGCCCGAAGCGACGGCGAGTGAATTCCTCGGCGACCTCGCCGGCGCGGGTTCGCCGTGCCCGCCGGCCCGTGGGGCTTGTCGTTCGCGCCTTGGCGAGTCGGGGACTGGCTGGTTTTTGGGTAATCCCAAAAAGATTCCTGTCCCGCTCTCGGCCCTTGCCGGCGCTTCGGGCTTGAAGCCGGGTCCGTGGGCGATCAGGGAACTGGCCGGGGGTCCGTGACTGACTGGGATGCCACGCAGTCGAGGCAATCGGCGTGGGTGACCGGGGCTCCCGCCTTGCGATCGCAGGAGGCCCCCGAACAGCCGCAGGGGGAGGCGATTCGGCGATCGGGGCAGAGCGCCACCCGCTTCAATCGAGCGAGGGTGGTCGCGGCGGGGAGACTGGGGGTTGGCTCGGGTTCGTGGGCGATCCGGGACCGGTTGCGAATGTGGGCGAGGCGGTCGGGGTCGCCAGAGTGGGCCCAGGCGCAAAAGATCTCCCAGCCCAGGCAGATACCTGGGCAGGGGCAGTTGGGGCAGCTCATGACGTCACCGTGATCGTCGCCCCCGCGCACGGCATCGCGTAAGGGGCGACGCCTGGGGTGCAGGTCGGGTTGTTGTTGGCGGGCATGACGCCGGTGAGCGAGATGGTTTGCCCGATCGTCCCCGAGACTGTCAGCGGGGTCGACTGACAGACCTGCGCCGTCTTGCACGTGACCGGGGCCAGGGCGTACGCGCCGTAACTGTTACTGGAGGTGTTGAAATAGCCCAGGGCGTTGGTGGTAATCTCTCCCGACATGGTCGTGGAAGTGGTGGGACAGGAGAGCCCGACGCTCCAGAGAGTGGATCCCGTGGTGGTATTGGGATATCCACTCCAATCGCAGTGTCCGTTATCGACCGCGACCCCACCGGTGGAAATGGGGGCGGCGGACGAGGCAAAGGCGAATTTGCCCCCCGCGGCGATGGCCGTCGTGAGCGTATAGGTCTGACCGCACACGGTCAGGTAGAGCGTTGACTGGATGGGGTAGCTGATCGTGGAGCAGCATGTATAGCCGGCGGCCGGCCCAGGGGGCACCAGATTGACCACCCCGGCGGTAAGGGGAAGTTGCCGGCTCGCCAGGTTATAGCGATTGAAAGGAAAGGCGGTTGGACCCGATAACGTGATCCAGTAGTTTCCACTCGCCGGCAGCGGGAAGGACACAACGCCGCTGGCGGGGGTGGTTCCCGAGAAGATGAGCGAGCCACCTTGATGGGTGTAAACGCCGACGGTGACACGGGACAGTGGGCTTGAGCAGCCGAGGATCTGGATCGAGGTGGCCGCGGGGGGAGCGCCTCGCTGGGCGACCCAGCGCCCGGCGATGGCGAAGGCGGTGAGGACGTCGCCGGCGGATGGGGGGTAGCCGAGCACCACGACCGGGAGGGTGAGCGAGGTATCGGCGAGGGGGGAGGCGGTTGCTCCCTCGGTCTCGCCCCCGTCGTATTCGACGGGATGCGCCAGATAGACCAGGTTGGGCAGCGAGCCCATCGCGCCGCCGTTATAGATCTGGACCAGCCGGCTGGGGGAGGATAGCGAGGGTCGAGGGGCGGCCTTTCCGAGTTCGGATTCGAGTGCCCCGCGGCGGTCGCGGGTGGCGCGCGAATCCGCGGTGGGGAACGGTCGTGAGGGGTGTTTATCCGTCATAGCGAAAGACCCAGCGGCCCCCCACGCCGTGCGCGATCACTCGGGTCCCCGCTGGGGGCGTGGAGGTCCCGGTGTTCAGCGCGAACAGGATCTGGGTGGTATCGGCCGTGAAGGTCGCGGTCTGGCCTTCCGATTCGACCGCGTCGATCTCGACCGGATTGGCCGCGAAAAACACCCCCGCCGCCGTGGGATAGCTCGAAATCGTGGTCGTCTGGACAAGCGCGGCCGCCCCGGCCCCTGGGGGGGACGGGTCCAGGCGATCCAGTTCGCTGGAAAGGGTTCGGTGCCGGTCTCGTTCGATCCGGGAATCATTATGCATGGTTATCACCGATTCCGTGGGTCCGCGTGGTCGGTTACCGGGGCGGGGGCTCGAGCCGGCGGTCGGCGAGCTGAAGGGTGGTGGCCTGCCGGTCCCTCTGGAAGTCCCAGGTCAGGCCGACCACGTAGGGGTAGCTGGGGGCCTCGAGCTGCTCGCCGGCGGCGTTGACCTGAAACGACGCCCCTCGCCCGCTGACCTGGTCGACGCGGTCGCCGACCTGGAAATAGAGCACGATCGCCGGCACCGTGACGGCGGCCGCCAGCGGGGGGAACTCGTGGGTGGCCCGGAGCTGGGCGGCGTGGGTATTGGCCGCGTCGGTGTCGTCCTCCACGACCAGGTCGTTCGAGCTTTCGTTAAAGGGGGTGTTGGCCTTGACCGTCTCCCGGCGAAAGTGGTCGCGGGCGTCGATTCTGCGCTCGATGATCGACTGAGTTGGCGAGGCGTCTCGCTTGGGCGCGATCGCCCCCAGGTCGAAATCGGCCTCGACGACCGTGGTCAGGCGGAGAAAGAACCGCGATTCCGAGATCCCGGTTCCGGGATTCGCGATCGACGTAATCCCGTGTAAGACACCGGTCGGTTCCTGGGCCTGGGGGACGAGCGACCCTGGCGAGGGTCGGCCGATGTTCCAGAGCTCGGGATCGTCGGCGGTCACGAGGATTCCCAGCCGGTCCTCGAGCAGCCGCCAGTCTCCCTGGATCGCCTGCCAGGTCCCGGTCCCGTCCCAGGCGCAGGGGGGGTTGGCCCCCGCGTAGTTCCGCGAGATCGCGAGCTGGGCGCGACGGTGGCGATTGTTGGGATCGGTCGAGAGCAGGGTGTTTTCGCCGGGCCGATAGCGATTCACGTAGGTCGGATTTCCATTCGAGTCGGGGGGGAAAATGGGGGAGAGGTCGATCGGGGTCGACTCCCATGCCCCGTTCGCGAGGCTCCAGTGCCCGTCGCCGCACTCGTCGGCCAGATAGAGCCGGTAGGCGTCGCGCAGGGCCGGGCCCTGGCCGGGAAGGTATTGATCGGCGATCTCGATGAACGAGCGGCGGAATTTCACCCGGTTGGCGGCCTGGGCGTCGGAGGCGGCCGGGGTGAAGCCGGGCGCCAGGATCACGCTGATCTCGTAGCGGTCCGGGTGGGCCTCGACCTGGAACTGGTTGGCGACTCCCTGAAAGTCAAACACGCCGTGAAATGTCCCCAGGTTGGCGTACGCCGTCTCGATCGAGGTTCCCGTGGTCGGGAGGAAGACCGGCTTGGGGTCGGTGGGGCCGGCGGCGTCCTTGCGGTAGAATTCGAGGTAGTCGTAGGGGGTGCCGTCGGGATTGGTCTCGCACGCCCAGCGCATCCCGAAACCGTAAAACCCCAGGAGCTCCGCCAGGGCCAGGGGCCAGGGCTTGTTGGTGGCGTCGTAGTCGCGAATGAGGTTGTCGTCTTCCTGATAGGTCGACGGATTCGTCGGATCGTAGAATTGAGCGCCCGGGAGGGGCCTGCGATTTTGCAACAGGGCGTCGAGCGCCGAGAAATCGGGGTTGGCGACCAGCGAGCTGGCGTTGTAGGTGGCCAGGATCGCGCGGACCGCCTTCGAGAGGTTCCAGAAGGTCCGAGGGTCGGGGTCGCGGTCGATCCGGTGGTCGAGAAACACGGGATAGGGGCTATTTCCCCCCTCCCCGACGTCGTAGCCGACGGGGGTGCAATTGGGCAGGAACCCCCCAATCGACCGGGGTCCGTTGTCGGCCGGGTTCATGCGAAAGGGGAGGGCGACGTTCACGACCGCGCCGGTCTGGGGGTTGTCGGCCCCACGCTCGGGTCGACCCGCGATCGGCGTGCCCAGACAGCGAATCGCCACCCCGACGGCCACGAACGAAACCTCCTGGCGGTTGGCCGAAAGATCGGTCATCGGCAGCCGGGCGAAGCCGTGAAACAGCACCGGCGTCGACCCGTCGGGAAACGAGCCCAGAACCACCAGCTCGTCCCCGTCGCTCACCGCGTACGACGACGGCGGCCGGACAATCGGCCAGAGCTGCTCGAACCCGATCGGCCAGCCGTTCACCGTCGCCGACCCCTGATCGAGCAAATAGCGAAACCGCGCCGACGGAGGATCGACCCCCTCCTTGTATTGAATCTGATCGCAGACCACGTTGGGCAAAAGGGTGTAATTCGACCCTCCCACCACGGTCGAATCGTAAAAAAACACCGCCGTCTGGATCGCGTCCGCGGCCAGCGAAACCAAGCCAGGAGTATAGTCAAACGATCCAGGCATGAGCGTATGGTTCCTTAGCGGCGACGACCGTCAGGGCCCGCTGAACCCCTTGATCACGTCGCGACTCCCGAGTTCCGCCAGTCGCTTGTGACGTTCCTTGCACAACCGCTTGTTTTCATTGTAACCGCTGTTTCCCAGTTCGATGACGACGACGTGACCCGGAGGGTCGTCGCTGTCGTTCGTGGGGGTCAAGGTCAGGCCCAGGTCGAAAAGATCGCCGGCCCGGTATCGGGCGACGATGTAGTTTTCCGCGGGTTGGCGGGCGGATCTCGCGACCTGCTCGGCCGAAATCAACCGCTCCCGGAAAAACGAAAGGCCGTCCTGATCCTGGGGAGAGGGGCGAAACGAGGCGGCGTCGATCGGGATTGGTCGATGGGGGTCGTAGTGATTGATGTGAATGCGACGAAGAATCCATTCGTCCGGACTGATTGATGGATTCTGGTGGGGCGCGGAGCCCGGCTCGCACATTCGTGCCTCAGTGCCAGAACGCGATGGTGGGGGGTCGCTCGGGCTCTAACGTTCCGTGGATCGCGGCTCCCGATTCGCCCACGCTCATCCATTCAGCGCGGGTGGGTGAGACGACCTCGATCTCAAGGTACTGGTTGTGTTCTTGCCACGACATCACGATCGAGCCCGAGGGGCTCGCGCTTAGGCTTGCCGGTTCCGGCCAGCGTTGACTCGCGAGCCTGCGCCCGATTCGGATCGCGGCGTCGACCACCC
>JAKBAP010000199.1 GCA_021808995.1 Planctomycetota bacterium
GCGCGACTCACCTAAGACCCCTGAAACTCCCTGGACATCGATCGAACCTTACCCTCTAACCGAATCCCTTGATGGCAACCCTGGAGACGATGGCCCAAAATGGCTGACGCGCTGACTCGGCCGGAGCTGTTCACGCTCGATATCCTGCGAAACTACCTGCTCGTGGGAGCGGTGCTGTTTTGCCTGGGGATGCTGGGCTTCCTCACCCGGCGCAACCTGATCGTCATGTTCCTGTCGATCGAGCTCATGCTGCAAGGAACCGTCCTCGGCCTGATCGCGATCGGTCGCTACCATGGCACCTGGACCGGGCAGATTTTCACGGTCGTGATCCTGACCGTCGCCGCCTGCGAGGCCTCGATCGCGCTGGCCCTCGTGGTCGTCCTGTACAACCGAAAGTCCTCGCTCGACATCACGCTCTGGAGCAACCTCCGAGAGGCCGACCTCCCGGAAACACCCTCGGCCGAGACCGAGGCCGAGATCGTCGAGCCCCCCCCCGGACCCGAATCGTACCCCCGGCTGACCCCAGCGGGCATCGAGCCCGAACATGCGTCGGCCCCTACCATCGAGCGAAGGACCTAGACGCCGGACGACCCCATCGTTGTCCGAGCGGAACCTGGATCATGAGCGACCGAAGAACCCTGAGGAGCTGGTTTCGTGGCTGATTTCTGGATCAAAAGCGCCTGGCTGATTCCCCTCCTTCCCCTGGTTGGGGCGGGGCTGGCCGCGCTCGGTCCCAAGCGGGTCCGATTGGAGTCGCACCTCCCGGTCATCGCGGGCATCGGATTCGCGTTTCTGGTTTCACTCGGGACCCTGCTGTCGGCGCGACCCGAGGCGACCGTCCTGGTCTGCCGCTGGCTCACCATCACCGGGCTCGACGTCCCCATCGAATTTCGCGTCGACGGCCTGACCACGGTCATGCTCTCGATGGTGACGTTCGTCTCGACCTTGGTGGCGGTCTTCGCCTCGGGATACATGAAGGACGATCCCGCCCAATCGCGGTTCTTTGCCCTGATTGGCCTTTTCGTGGCCTCCATGACCGGGCTCGTTCTTTCTAATAATTACCTGCTCACCTACGTTTTCTGGGAGGGGGTGGGGGTTTGCAGCTACCTCTTGATCGGGTTCTGGTACACCCGACCAAGCGCGGCCTCCGCGGCGATGAAGGCGTTCCTGGTGAATCGGATCGGCGATTTCGGATTCGCGATCGCCATCTTCTGGATGTGGTCAATCGCCCCCCAGCACGACCTGAGCTACGGAACGATCCTCAACCGCGACTTCCTGCAGGTTTTGCCTCACGACCAGATCGTCGGGATCGCCCTCTTGCTCTTCTGGGCGGCCACCGCCAAGAGTGCCCAGATCCCGCTCTACGTCTGGCTCCCGGACGCGATGGAAGGCCCCACGCCCGTCTCGGCCCTGATTCACGCCGCCACCATGGTCACCGCGGGCGTCTACCTGATCGCCCGGTCCACCCCCATGTTGGTCTTCGCTCCCGGGGTCCAGCTCACGGTGGCGATCACCGGATGCGCGACAGCCCTGCTGTCGGCGGCCATCGCGGTGACCCAGACCGACCTCAAACGGGTCCTGGCCTACTCCACGGTCAGTCAGCTCGGCTACATGTTCATGGCCCTTGGCTCGGGGGTCGAGGGGGTCGCCCAGCTCGCCGTGATCGCGGCGATGTTTCACCTGTTCACGCACGCGTTTTTCAAGGCGCTCCTGTTTCTCGCGGCCGGCAGCGTCATGCACGCGATGGGGGACGTGATCGACATGCGGCGGTTTGGTGGGCTTCGCCATCGGCTCCCCTACACCTGCGCGACCTTCGCCGTCGGGGGCCTCGCGCTGGCCGGGATTTTCCCGCTGGCCGGCTTTTTCAGCAAGGACGAGATCCTACTCGCCGTCGGGGTGGCCTCGCGAGAGGCGAAATCCGCGGGGTGGGTCTATTCACTGATCTACTGTCTGGCTCTGTTCACGGCGTTTCTGACGGCCTTTTACACGGCCAGGGCGTTCTTCTGGACCTTCTGGGGTCCCGAGAAGCTCCCCAGCCCCGACGATCCCGAAGCGCCCAAGGTCGCGGCCCAGGCCCACGGACACGAAGCCGACGCCCACGGTCACGGCCACCACGAGATCGGCCATGAATCCCCGGCGGTCATGACCTATCCCTTGATGGCGTTAGCGGGTTGTACGGTCCTGATCGGCCTGGTCTGCTTGATTTCGTGGCCCTTTGGCGGACCTAGCGAATGGTTCGCCCACCAGCTCGAGGCGACGCTTTCGTTCGAGGATCTCTCCACCGGCACGCACGGTTTCTCCTGGTGGACCGCCTTCCTGGGAACTCTCGCGGGGATCGGCGGCATCGCCCTGGGCTATCGACTGTACGCCCAGCCCAGCCCGATCCCGGGTGAGCTGGCCACGCGCCTCAAGCCGCTCTATCAGGCTTCGCTGAACAAGTTCAAGATTGACGAGATCTACGACGTCATCGTGGTTCGCCCGATCCAGACCATGGCGTCGCTCTGCGATTCGCTGGACTCGGAGCTGGTCGATCGGCTCGTGCTGGGGACGGCTCGGCTTCCTCGGTGGCTGGCGCGTGGGTTGCTCGCGCGTTATCAGAATGGGCTCTTGCAGTCGTACGCGGCGGTGTCGGCCCTGACGGTGGTCGTGCTGCTCCTGGTACTGATGTTTTCCTGATCCAACCGATACAACGACGGCGAAACCGACGAGGACGAACGGATGGCGACACTGCTTGTGATCACGATCTTGATCCCCCTGATCGCGGGGCTCGGGACGGCGTTCGCGCCGGCGCTCTCACGCGATCAGGCGCGCAAGATCGCGCTTGGAACCGTCGTGGTCACGCTAGGGCTCAGCCTGATCCTGCTGGTTGGGTTCCGTCCCGAGGTCCATGGGCCCCAGTTCGCGTTTCAGAGCCTGGACGGCCACTATGGGCTGTCATGGATTGAGAAACCCAATATTCGCCTGGCGTTCGGACTCGACGGCCTGTCGCTCTGGCTTTTCGTGTTGACCTCGATCCTCATGATCACGGCGGTCTGCGCGTCGTGGGAATCGATCGGAGAGCGAGCACCTCAGTACTATGGATTCCTACTGGCCTTGCAGACCGGCCTGCTGGGCCTGTTCGCTAGTCTTGACGTGGTGCTGTTTTATATCTTCTTTGAATTCACCCTGATCCCGCTCTTTTTCCTGATCGGGCTCTGGGGGGGTCCCAAGCGAAAGAAAGCGGCCGTCACGTTCTTTCTCTATACCCTGGCGGGGAGCCTCCTGACCCTGCTCGGGGTGATCGCCCTGGTCGCCGTCCATTATCAGTATTCCAAGGGGCATATCCTTACCTTCTCGATTCCCGAGCTGACCAGCGGGCTCAAGGTCATCGAGTGGGACGCCTGGTACGATACCGGCTCCTGGACCAGCCCCCAGGTGTTGATCTTCATGCTCTTGCTCGCGGGGTTCGCGATCAAGGTGCCGATGTTTCCGTTCCACACCTGGCTGCCACTGGCCCACGTCGAGGCCCCGACGGCCGGCTCGATCGTCCTCGCCGGCGTGCTGCTCAAGGTCGGCACGTATGGGCTGATGCGATTCAACCTGGGGATGACTCCACGAGGCGCTGAGGCCATGTTCCCGCTGATCGCCGTCATGGCCGTCGCCGGGGTGATTTATGGCGCTCTGGCCGCGCTGGCGCAGACCGACGTCAAGCGGCTCGTGGCCTATAGCTCGGTCAGCCACATGGGGTTCATCGTGCTGGGGATCTTCGCGTTTAACGCGACCGGGCTCGATGGCGCGGTCATCCAGCAGATCAACCACGGCCTGACCACCGGGGCGCTTTTCGCCTGCGTGGGGATGGTTTACGAACGCTATCACACCCGTGAGCTCGCCCAGATGGGGGGGCTGTGGAATCGGTTCCCCTTGCTGGCCTTCTTTTTCATGATGGCGGCGATGGGCTCGGCCGCGGTTCCTGGACTCTGCGGTTTCACGGGTGAATTTCCGATCCTGGTCGGAACCTTCGGGGTCGCCCCGCGAACGGCGGTCCTGGCCGCGACGGGCATGATCCTGGGCGCGGCCTACCTGCTCTGGATGCTTTGCAAGCTGCTCTTTGGACCGCTCAAGGAACCGGGCGGTCACGACGCACACCCTGGCGAGACGGGTCACGGCGGTCACACGTCGATTCCCGGCATCGCATGGTACGAAATCGCCGGCCTCTCGCCGCTGCTGGTCCTGATCGTGCTGATCGGCGTGTATCCGCCTCCGTTCCTGGATCAGAGCAAGCAGGGGGTCGCCAAGCTGGTCACCGAGCTGCCACCGCAGGCTGGCGTGACCGTCCCCTCGACCCATGACCTGGCCCGCGCCCCCGGCGGACCCAAGCCCCTCATCGCAACCGCGGCGGCGACCACCCCCATGGCCGCCGCCTCCCCTGGAGATCGTCCCTGATGTCTCAGTCGGCCATTGACGTCGCGCGGAACGCCGCCCGGTTCCTCCTGCCCGAGTTCCTGCTGCTCGCCACCGCCATCGCGATCATGACCGCGGCGGCCTTCACGAAGCAGTCGCGGAAGCTCTGGTGCTCCATCGCGGCGCTCGCGCTGGTGCTCGCGCTCGTGAGCGTCTGGGCCCAAGGGAACGTCCACACCGATGCCTACAGCTCGGTCGTGCTCAACGACGATCTCTCACAATCGGCCCGGATCGTGCTCATCCTCACTGGGCTCGTGATCCTGGGGTTCGCGCACCAGGAACCCTCCGACGAACGGGCGGGCGAGTTTTTCGGGGCTCTCCTGACCATCAACGCCGGCGCCATGATCGTCGCCAGCGCCAACGAGATCGTCTTGCTCTTCGTTGGTCTTGAGCTCGTAAGCATCCCGACGTATTTGATTCTCTACCTGTCGCGGCGGCACGCGGCCAGTCGCGAGGCCGCGGTCAAGTACTTTTTCCTGAGCCTGTTCGCGTCCAGTCTGTTGCTCTATGGGCTCGGCTTTCTCTATGCCACCACGGGGATCGGCAATCTGAAGGCAATCGGCTTCCTGCTCGACAAGCTCCCAGGCGTGCCCCAGCCCCAGCTTGGGTTGCTGGCGATCGTCTTCATCCTGGCGGGCCTGTCGTTTCGGCTCGCGGCCGTGCCGTTGCACTTTTACGCGCCCGACGTGTATCAGGGCTCGCCGATCGTGATCGCGGCCTTGCTGTCGTGGGTGCCCAAGGCGGTCGGAATCCTGGCCATGGCTCGGGTCTTGACCGGCGTCTTCGCCACCAAGGAAGCCACCGATCCCTTGCTCCAAAAGGCCGTCATCATCTGCTGGGTGATCGCGGCCACGACCATGGTCCTGGGCAATTGCGTGGCCCTCCTGCAGACGAATCTCAAGCGACTGCTCGCCTATTCCTCGATCGCCCACGCCGGCTATTTGATGGTTGGGATCACCGCCGCCTTCGCGATCGATAACCGCGCGGGCGATCTTTACTCAGGGACCGAAAGCGCTCTTTACTATCTGGTTGCCTATGCCGCCATGACCCTCGGGGTCTTCGGGCTCTTAAGCGCGATCGTCGCCGACGGCAAGGGGATCGAAACCATCGACGACCTCGCCGGTCTGGGCTGGTCAAAGCCATGGGTCGGCCTGGGCCTGGCCATTTGCCTCTTGAGCCTCGCGGGAATCCCCCCCCTCGCGGGATTCTGGGCCAAGTTCGAGGTTTTCTCCGCGATCATCGCCGCGACCCGCCGAGACGGATCGGGGATGTTCCTTTTGCTCGCCGTCGTCGGCATGCTGAGCGCGGCCGCGGGCGCGTACTACTACCTACGCTTGGTTGTCATCATGTACCTGGTCGACGCCCCACCGAAAACGGACTATACGCTTCGCGGCGGATGGCCGGTCCTGGGTTCGGCGGCCGCCTGCGTGATCATGACCGTGGTCCTGGGGCTCTTCTCGAACCCGGCCGTGCAGGCGGCCAAGCTCGCCGCCCAGGCCGCCCTCTCGCGCCCCGCCCCTCCGGTCGCCGCCGCCCTTTCCGAGCCGGCCGATCGGCGAATTCTCCGGGTGGCGGGCGATTGATCGAGAGGGCTCGCGCCCGTATCCTGGTGCGAAAGAGAACGAGCGTCCCACTCGCGCGAGAACAGGCGCTTGCTGTCGCCGACCCCACGCGACGGACCTTGGTCGGACTCCATTCCCTGGGATCGAATTCGCTCGCACAAGCTCAGCGGGGCGTCAAGCAAGGCGATCCAGACGTCCTTGGGCGACGCCAGTCCACGCGAACGAGGACGCCATGGCGACTGATCCAGACTCGAACCCACTGGATAACCAGATCGCCCTTGGCTTCTTGAATCTGCTGGCGTCCAATCAGAATCGCGACGTCATCGACTACCTTCGCCAATTCCCTGGAGCCACGAGTCTCGATCGGCTCCGGGTGCTGTTGATCGACCAGCGTCATCGAATCTCGACCGACACGGTGGTTCCGCTCGGGGTGTATCTCAAGGCATTCCCCGATCTCGCCGCACGGGGTGATCTCATCAGGCCCCTGATCGACCAGGAACGGGCCTCGCGTGGGCGGCAGCTCTCCCTGGCCATCCAGCCCCCGACGCTCGGGGCCGCGGAACTCGCGTCGCGGGCCGACACGCTGGCTCTGTCCGACATTACCTCCACCATCCCCGACGCCGTCGAGGGGGGAATCGGAGCCGAGGTCCCCAAGACGATCCTTTCGACCCCGATCGCGCGCGGCGAGAGCACCATCGCCGTGGGATCGGCGACCACGCGAGACCGCCTCTCGTTCGCCATCGACGAGGACTATCACCTCCACTCCGAGGCCGAAACCCTCCGTGAAATGCTCAACTCGGTCCGGTTCACGCTAGTGAGGAAGATAGGCGCCGGCGGCATGGGGGTCGTCTATGAAGCCTACGACCGGGAACGGGGCGAGATCGTCGCCCTCAAGACCATGCGTGGGGCCGATCCGACCGCGCTGGCTCGGTTCAAACAGGAATTCCGCTCGCTGTGTGACATCACTCATCCTAACCTTGTCAATTTGTATGATCTTTTCGCCATTGAGGACCGCTGGTTTTTCACGATGGAGCTAGTGCTAGGCCGGGACTTCATCAGTCATGTGCGGAGACCAACCGCGACCCACGCGGGTGTCACCGTGGCCGACGGTCCGGGTCGGAAGTCCACCCGCGCGGATGGGATGTTTGACGAGCCCCGGCTGCGGGACGCGATTCATCAGCTCGCGCTTGGGGTTTCCGCGCTTCATCAGGCGGGCAAGCTGCACCGGGACGTGAAGCCGACGAACGTGCTGGCGAGCGACGACGGCCGGATCGTGCTCTTGGATTTCGGTCTGACGGCGGATCTGGAGGAATCTCGCGGGCGTCATTCGGGCGAGCGAGACATCGTGGGGACGATCGCGGCGATGTCGCCAGAGCAGGCGGCCGGGGCGACCGTCACGCCGGCTTCGGACTGGTATAGCGTCGGCGTGATGTTGTTTCAGTCACTCACTGGGGAACTGCCATTCAAGGGGTCGCGGGAAGAGATCCTGATCGCCAAGCGAACGAGAACCGCCCCACGCGCGGACACCCTTGTCAGCGGGCTGCCTGAAGATCTCGTGGAGCTCTGCGCGGCCCTTCTCGAGCGTGAGGCCGGCAAGCGTCCTGGTGGTCGCGAGATCACCACGATCGCGACCGGCCAGCAGACAGCGGCGAGCGACGAGGACGAAGCCCCCGAGCTCTCTCGCGCGGTCCCGATCATCGGCCGGACCCGGCATCTCCAGGTCCTGGAGGATCTCTATCGGGGGCTCGAGAACGGCCGAACGGAGCGAATCTCTATTTTTGGATCGACCGGAACCGGCAAGACCACGCTCATTCGATCGTTTCTGGACGACGTGAAAGCGCGTGGGGGTTCGGTGGTTCTGTCGGGGCGCTGCTACGAGCGCGAGACCGTGCCTTACAAGGCCCTCGACAATCTGATCGACTCGCTGACGCGCTATCTCAAGGGGCTGTCAGCGCGTAAGGCGGCGGATCTCGTCCCCCCGTCGGTGGGATCGCTCGCTCGGCTGTTTCCGGTGCTCCTTGGGGTTGAGGCCGTCCGACGAGCCCAGTCCCAGATCGCGGAAACGCCGGATCGCCAGGAACTCCGCCGGCGAGCGTCCGACGCCCTCCGTGAGCTACTCACCCGGATTGGCGAGAGGTCGCGATTGGTGCTCGTGATCGACGATCTTCAATGGGGGGATGTCGATAGCGCCCTCCTGCTGGCCGATTCGTTGTCGTCGCAGGCGCGTCCGCGATTGCTCTTCATCGGCGGTTTCCGATCGGACGACACAGCCCCAGGACCGTTTTTCGCCGAGCTGGAAAAGGCCATCGCCGGCGCGCCGGCGCGCCACGAACTGGCCGTGGAACCCCTGACCCATTCGGAATCGCGTGAGCTGGCGCTCGCGCTTTTGGAACGCGAGGACGTCATCGCCCGCGCCCAGGCTCACATGGCCGCTCGCGAATCTCGGGGCAACCCGCTGTTTATCAACGAGCTGGTGAAGCACGTCCAGATGGTCGACCCGACCGCGCGGTGGGACGACATCACCGCGCTCGATCTGGATCTGGTGCTCTGGGGCCGGGTCCAGAAACAACCTGAGGAGGCGCGTCGGCTGCTGACGATCGTGGCGGTCTCGGGGCGGCCGATCCGCCAGATGATCGCGTTCGAGGCGGCGAGGCTCGGCGCGGGGGGGCGGGTCGCGCTCGCGAGCCTGCGATCCGCGCGGCTGGTCCGCTGTCTGGGCCAAGGGGCCCAGGGGGAGATCGAGATTTATCACGACCGGATTCGCGAGACGACCGTGGGTCAGCTCACCCCCTTTGAGCTGGCGACCGCCCACGAGCGCCTGGCCCACGCTCTCGAGGGCCTGGAGGGGGTCGACCCGGAGGTGCTCGCGCATCACTACCGGGGGGCGGGCGACCGCGCGCGGTCGGGCGATTACCTGATCCGCGCCGCCGACCAGGCCGCGGCCGCCCTGGCCTTCGATCGGGCGGCCCGACTCTATGGTGCCGCCATCGAGCTCGAGCCGACCAACGATCCCACGCATGGCCTGAGACGTAAGCAAGCGGACGCCCTCGCCAATGCCGGCCGGGCCGCCCAGGCCGCGGCGGCCTACCTGGAGGCGGCCCAAGGCTCGGACCCCGAAACCACCCGAGCCCTCCACCAACTCGCTTCGGCCCAGCTCCTCATCAGTGGCAAGATCAACGAGGGCCTGGCCATCCTTCGCACTCTGCTCGAACCACTCGGCGAACGAACGCCTGGGACTTCCCGCGGAGCACTCATCTCGCTGATCCGAAATCGGCTCCAGCTCCGCCTCCGTGGACTGACATTTCGGCACCGACCCGAAAACCACGTTCCCTCCCTTGAGCTGGCCCGGGTCGATTTGTGCTGGGCCGCGGTGACCGGCCTCTCGATGAGCGAGCCCATCCGAGGGGCGGACTTCCAGACCCGTGGGCTGCTCCGCGCCCTCAAGGCCGGCGAGCCACACCGTATCGCCCGCGCCCTCGCCATGGAA
>JAKBAP010000200.1 GCA_021808995.1 Planctomycetota bacterium
ACCGTCTCCACGACCCGACCCGTCAAGCTCCGGGAGTCCTCGTGAACCATTCCAGGCGACATGACCTCCAGGTCCTTCCCATCGAAATCGACGTGGATATGCCGCCACCCCGGAATCGAATCCACCAGCCGCTCATAAAACGCATAGTCCACGTCGCGGATCACGACCCGCTGGTCGGGCTCGCGGACCATATCCTCAAGCTCCGCCAAGGTGGGGATCGCGCGCGGAGGCATCGCGGGCAGTGGGGAGACCAGACGAGGGGTGGTGGACCGGCTCATCGCGCTTCCTTATTAGAAGAGGAAGGGAACGACGTCATTTTCCAGGAATCGGAAGCGTCCTGGGAAGTGGAATCCCAGGCTGATGGTCTCACCGCACAAGCAACGGGAAGCTCGGAAGAGCGGCGAGACGGAGTTTTCAGGAAAGATGGGCAAGAAAGCGAGGATGACGGGGCTCGAACCCGCAACCTCCGGCGTGACAGGCCGGTGCTCTAACCAATTGAGCTACATCCCCAAACCTTAGCGGACAGTGGCTTGCGTCGAATCAAGGAGGCTTGGTGCCGGCTCATCAGTAGTCACCCACGATGAGCGATTCCTCGCACCAGACAAGTCCTTGCGTCCACGGGTTCGATTTTATCGGCCACCGGCATCGACTTCAAGGGCTGGGTCGAGTCATCCCGAGGAATTCGGTCGGACGACCCTGAGAATCCTCTCACCTGGCCAAGTCCATGATCCGAACGGAGACCCTTCGGCCTCCCGGACCTGGCCCCTTCACGGGCGAGGACTCTCGACGAGCCCACGAGAGGTTCAGTGCTCTCTTTCGGGACCGCCTAGCACAGCGTAAGATGCCCACGCGAAACGACCGCATGGAGCCCCCTTGAAACTCGCCGACCGCGCCACGCAACGAGCTCCCACCCCCGAATCCGCGCCGGTCCTGATCATTCCCTCGGAACTACGATGGCCGAATCCCCGCCGAATCCGCTGTTAAGACCGGTCTCGATTTTCCTGGTGGCGCTATCGCTGTCGATCGGCTGGGGGATCCGCGGCGATTTCGGCCACGAGGCCGGCGCATGGATTCCTGGTGCCCTCGCCGCGATGGCCGTCTGCATGCTCTCGGGGCGAGATGACTGGCGGCGGCGGGTTGGCTATTGTGCCCTTTTCGGTGGACTCGGCTGGGGATTCGGCGGTTCGGTCGCTTACATGTACACAATGGCCTTCGCGGGATCGGGTCATTGGGAATCCGTCCGTTATGGCTACTTCGCCGTGTTCCTGGTCGGGGGGCTCTGGGCGGGCCTGGGCGCGGCCGGGTTGGCGCTTCCGCTTTGCCTTGACCGCGACCGGCTCACCCGTATCTTCACGCCGCTCGGTTTCGTGCTCATCGCCCTTATCTTGAACGAGTTGACGATCGAGCCGGTGGCGAACTGGCTGGGCACCCCCAGCGCGGTCGGCATGGACGCGACCTGGTCGCGGCAAAAGAGCCCGCTCTACTGGTTCGACGCCGATTGGTGGCCGGCGCTTTGGGCCTTGATTGGCGTCTGCGCCTACGACCTTTGGGAGCGCCGATTCGCCGGGGCCGGGCGGATGATCGCCTACGGCTTGATCGGGGTGCTGGCTGGTCTGGCGTTGCAGGCAGCGCTCGATCGTACCGGCCTGACCCCTCGGCTCGTGAGCGTGGTCGTGGTCCCACAGGGCGACCCCTCGGCGGTCGATCCCGAGACGGGCAAACCCTTCGACCCCGCCAATCTGATGACCAACTGGCCCCAGTTTTTCGGCGATTTCCCCCAACATGTTGGCTGGTTGATTGGGCTCGCGCTCGGGCTCGGGGTCTATTTCCTTCGCCATGGCCGGTGGCGGAACGACTCGGGGCTCTTTCTCGCGATGGCGCTTGGCTGGTTGCTCATGTTTCTCGTGATGCCCGTTCTGGGCTCGATCCCGCTGGGTGAATACGGAGGGTTCCGGCTCACGCCGCCTCGGAGCGATGATTGGGCCGGGATCCTGGGCGTGTTTGTCGGGGCTTCAGTCTATTGCTTGCGAAATGGGATCGCGCCGGCTGCCTATGCGGGGGCGCTCAATTTCGTGCTTGGGGGGCTCGCCTTCGCGACGATGCACTTTCTGCGCGCGATGGCCATGATCCCCGGCCATCCCGCCTTGACCCGGGCGACCGGCGGAACGCCCGCCGCCTGGTCTCATTATCAGAGCGCGAACTGGCACAGCATCCTGGAGCAATCCCAGGGTTTTGGACTGGGGCTCGCGACCGCGCTGACCTTGGCCTCGCTCTGGCGGAAGCTTGGTCCGGTCCGAGACGACCCTCCTCTTCGCCGCTGGACCGACGTCTTCGCCATCGGATTCGTGGTCGTTTACATGACCTACGCCAATGTGATCCGAAACGTCCCCGAGTGGACCCGCGCGGACCATCCCCTGGTTCCAGCCGTGATGCGAGCCCCACTCCTCGCATCCATCGAGCTCAGCGCGGGCACCTGGTTTACGCTGGCCTGGTGCGCCATCGGGCTCTCGTTTCTGGGCCTGATGCTGGTCCACCAGAGGCGCTCGCTGGCCGTGGTGCCGGCGTCATGGCTGGGGAAGGGGCAGCTCATCTATTTCCTGGTCCTCTGGATCATGGTGATCGCGGATTTCGAGCGAATGCTCAACGGCTTTCGCGAAGCGCGGCTCGTGACCGAGTGGGTGATCATCCTGAACGCGAGTCTCGCGACCTTTTTGGTGATGGTCGTTCCCGGTCCCGCGGTCGGCATGATCGCGCGCGAGCCCCGGAGCTACCTGGCTCGTCTGGCTGGCGTCTGGCTCATTGGCCTGCCGGTCGTGGCCGTGATCTTGTTGGGCTACGCGGTGGTTGTGTTCCGGGTCTACGCCGACACGAGGCCGGCGGGTGCCCAGTACCGCTGGGGCGACCAGGCGACGTGGCGCGTGAAGCCGATTCTCAAGAACGGGACCCATCGCTGAGCCCAGGACCGCCGTCTTCGTTCCTTTGGGCCAGGGGGTCTTGCCGACGGTGAACCTGGCGGGCTAGTCTGTCCGGTAGGTCGGTGATGCATGCCGGCTCTCCACGGGGTTTCGAGGACGAGACGGTGCGGATCACGAGGGCGATCATCACGGCGGCCGGGCGCGGGGCGCGGCAATATCCGGCATCGGATCCAGTGCAAAAGGCCATGTTGCCGGTCGTCGACCGCGACGGACTGACCAAGCCGGTGCTCCAGATCATCGTGGAGGAAGCCCTCGAGAGCGGCGTTGAGGACGTCTGCGTCGTGGTCGCCCCCGGCGATGAGGTCCTCTATCGCGCCCAATTCCGCGGCTATGCCGACAATTTACGATCAGCCTACAACGGCCACGACTGGGCCATCCAGCAGGCAAGCCAGGTCGAGGAGCTCGAGCAGCGGCTCCGCTTCACCGTTCAGCCCCAGCCCGAGGGATATGGCCACGCGGTCTGGCAGGCGCGGGATTTCGCCGCCGGCCAACCCGTGCTCCTGTTGCTTTCAGACCACCTCTACGTCTCTACCGAAACCCGGCGATGCGCCCGCCAGTTGATCGATCTGGCCACCGCGGAGGACTGCGCGGCCTCCGCGGTTCAGGCCACTCGCGAACATCTGATCCATCAATACGGCACCCTCACCGGACGCAGGCTCCAGGGCCGGCCCGACGTCCATGTCATCAATGAAATCATCGAAAAGCCCAACCCGACCCTCGCCGAGCTCAAGCTCCAGACGCCCGGTCTGCGCTCGGGGCATTATCTTTGCTTTTTCGGGATCCATGTGCTGACTCCGCTTGTCTTTGACCTGCTCGATGACATGGTCAAGGGACAGGTCCGCGAGCTGGGCCAGATTCAGCTCACCACCGCGCTGAATACCCTCGCCCGCCGCGAGCGTTACCTCGCCCTCGAGACCCGGGGCTGCCGTTATAATCTCGGCGTCAAATTCGGCGTGGTCGAGGCCCAGATCGCCCTGGCCATGGCGGGCGCGGACCGCGAGCGAATGCTTTCGCTCTTGCTCGAGCTCGTCCTCAAGGGCGAACAAACCCGCATCGCGTGACCACGATCAAGTGCCCCAGCCCGCCATCGCAGCGCGGGATGAACGGATTTTTCACGATGGCGCAGCTCGGCGAGCTCCTGATCGAAACCATCACCTCGACCGATCCCAGTCTCCGGGACCAAGGGCTGCTCGAGCTCGCCCATGGCCGGGGGCTCGACGAAAAACTGGCCGCTTGCCGTGCTCTTGACGACTTTCGCCGTTCGAGCGCGAATCTCTATGAGCGAGTCCGGGCCGCGCTTTTCTTGCACGCCCTCTATCGATACGAGATCGAGGACGATCCCGGCCTTCGCGCGACCGGGCTGATTCCGTTCGCGGGCTTTCGGGACCTAATGGACCGGAGGGCCGAGCAAGCCATCGCCCTGTTCCGGGCCGCGATCGAGACCGACGGCCCGAGCGCCCCCGTCTGCGGCGCGCTCGCCCAGGCTTACGAGCAGGTCGCCTTTCAAACCCTCGCCGATCAGGTCAGGCGCTCGGTTCGCGGCTGCGCGGGCAATCGCTGGATGTTCCGCGTGGGCGATATCGACGAGCACCCGCTCAAGATCCATCCACGCCTGCTCGAGCGAGAATCCGACGAGTCCCTGTTCCCGATCCTGATCGAAAAGACCCCGGTGCGGCTCGATCTGTCGCATGGTGGCTGGTCGGATATTTTCTTCCTGGGGATGGATTATCCCGAGGGGGCGAGGGTGATCAATATCTCGGTTGATCTGGGCATTCACGGTCGCGACGCCGTTCCCCGCCCACCGATCGAGAGCCGGCTCCGCGTGATCGCCGAGCCGGTGCTTCGATTGACCTCGATCGACCTCAAGGCCTGCAAGGACGTTGATTCGCTTGAGGAACTGTTCAATTTTGGCAATGACTATCTGGGGCTGATCAAGGCCGCGGTGGTTGCGTCGGGGATGGTGCCGCCATCGCTGGAAGGGACCCGGGGTCGGTTGGCCGACGTGCTGGCCCGCGTCACGCGGCCGGGGCACGGGCTCGAGATCGTGGCCAAGGTCAATGATATTCCCAAGGGCTCGCGACTGGCCGTCTCGACCAATCTGCTCGCCTCGTTGATCACTCTCATGATGAGGGCGACCCGCCAGACGCGGGCGATCGAGGGGCCGCTCGAGCCCGAGGCGGCCCGCGTCGTGGTGGCGCGCGCCATCCTGGGCGAATGGCTGGGAGGGTCTGGCGGCGGCTGGCAAGATTCCGGCGGCATCTTCCCGGGCGTGAAAATGATCCAGGGCGTGACCGCCGGACCCGACGACCCCGAATGGGGCGTCAGCCGCGGCCGGCTCCTCCCGGTGCATCACCCGATGACTCCCGCCGCCGACCATTCCGACTCGCCCGGGGATGATCGCTTCTCTCGGGCCCTCGCTCAAAGCCTGGTCCTGGTTCATGGCGGGATGGCCCAGAACGTTGGCCCGATCCTCAATATGGTTACCGCCAAATACCTGCTCCGAGCCCAGGACGAATGGAACGCCCGCCAGGACGCGCTGGCGATCTTCGAGCGGATCCGCCAGGCCGTCGTCGCCGGCGACGCCCGCGAACTCGGCCTCCAGACCACCGAAAACTGGGACGGACCCCTCAAAACCATCATCCCATGGGTCACGAACGCCTTCACCGAGTCGATCATCACGCGGGCAAGAGAGGATCTCGGCGACGATTTTTGGGGCTTCCTCATGCTTGGCGGGATGTCGGGCGGCGGCATGGCGTTTTTCGTCGCGCCCCACCGTCACGATGAATTCCAGGATCGAATCCAGCGCATCATGCGAGAGGTCAAGGGCTCGCTTGACGACGCGCTCCCCTTTGCCATGGCCCCGGTCGTCCATGACTTTCGGATCAACAACCACGGGACGACGGCCTCGCTCGCGACCGGCCACGCCGCGATGATGCCGCCGGAGTATTATGTCTTGCAGGCCCCTCGGATGATCGCCTTGGGACCCACCGCCCTTAGCCCCGATCGCCGGCTCGACATCGACCATTTCGCCAACCAGCCCGACCGGACCGACGACCTGATCAAGCTCCTCCGGGCCGCCGTCAATCACCTCTTCCCGGTCGCTCGATCGGCCGTCGATTCGCCCGCCTCTCGCTGGGACCTTGAGGCCCAGGCTATCCGCCGCGATCACGGATTCGACCAGGAACAACACAACCAGCTCCGCGAGGATCTGATTCGGGGGCGGATCGGGCTCGCTCGGAATCGCCTCCCGATCGATCTCGACGTACGAGACGTCGACGACCACGACCTCATCGACGCCCGATCCCGAATCACCCCCGAACGGATCGTCCGGGGAATTCATGTGATCACGCAAGGTGCCGTCGCCGTCGTCACCCTCGCCGCCGGCGTGGGGAGCCGCTGGACCGCGGGCTCTGGCGTGGTCAAGGCGGTCAGCCCCTTCGCCATGATCGGCGGGCGGCATCGCGGCTTTCTCGAGATCCACCTTGCAAAGACCCGCGCCGTCGCCCGCCTGCTCAAGACCACGATCCCCCACGTCGTCACCACCAGTTACCTCACCCATCGCGCGATCGAGCGCCACCTAGAGCGCACCGACAATTATGGTCACGATGGGCCGGTCTATCTGTCGCGCGGTCAGTCGATCGGCCAGCGGCTGGTGCCCATGACCCGGGACCTCCAGTTTCTGTGGGAGGAGCAAGGCGAGCAAACCCTCGACGAAAACAAGCAAAAGGTCCGCGAGGCCGGTCGCCGCGCGATCCTGGAATGGGCACGGGCGACCGGCGAGGGGTCGGATTACACCGATAACGAAGCGGTTCAGCGCTATAGCCCACCTGGCCATTTCCATGAGATCCCCAACATGCTCCGCAACGGGCTCATGGCCCGGCTGCTCGAGACTCACCAGCGGCTCGAGTGGCTGATGGTTCATAACATCGACACCCTGGGAGCGACCCTAGACCCTGGAATCCTGGGGCTCGTCGAGCAATCGGGAGCGCCTCTCGTCTTCGAGGTGATCCCACGGCGGATCGAGGATCGCGGGGGTGGCCTGGCCCGGGTGGCGGGCCGGGTCAGGCTGCTCGAGGGGCTCGCCCAACCACGCGAGGAAACCGAATTCAACCTCCGTTATTACAACACGCTCACGACCTGGATCCATGTCGACGGGCTCCTGAGCGCGTTCCAGATCACCCGCGACGACCTCGCTCGAGCTCCTCGTCGGGTCGACGAGGCCGTCCGCGCGATGGCCGCACGGGTCCCGACCTACGTCACCATCAAGGAGGTCAAGAGGCGCTGGGGACACGGCCAGGAGGACGTCTACCCCGTCGCCCAGTTCGAAAAGCTCTGGGGCGACATGACCTCGCTCCCCGACATCGCGTGCGCGTTCATGGTCGTCGACCGCCCACGCGGTCGCCAGCTCAAGGACGCCAGCCAGCTCGACGGCTGGGCCCGCGATGGCGGCCTGGAACACATCGTCAGCCTCTGCGATTTCCCTTGAGAAGGGCCCTTCGGCATCAGGTTACGAGCCAGCGCCTATCCCCGCCATCTCACGAAGCGCGGATTGGGCGACCGGGGTCGGGCACGACCAAACCAGAAAGAAAAGCGCCTGCCGTGCATAGCGCTGGGCCGGGTCGGAACGAAGGAACCCACTCCCTTTCCGCGCGGTCAAATACGCCTGCGTGGCACGCAACGCCAGCGAGTTCGCGACCCCCCGGATCTCACTGGCGGTGAGGGCACCCGCATCCCCCCGGGCCTGCGCCATCAGGGAATCCCAGGCCAATCGCCATTGGTCCGCGAGCGAGTCCAGGGGCGCGGACAGATCGTCTCGCTCCGCGGCCAGGAGCCCCATCCCAGCCAGGGCCGCGCGCGCCTGGCCAAGCGCGAGCGCCGATGTCTCGAGCCCCGCCGTCCCCACCGCCCCAGGCCGCGCTGCCAGGTCATCGGCCGGACCCGCGAGTAACTCATTCGCGCCAACCATGACCCCCTCGAGAGCCACTTCCGTCGTCCCCGAAGCCTGAAGCGCGGCCAGATCAAACGGAGGTCGAACCGTCACTCCCGCGCGATCGGCGGGAACGCCTACCAGAAAATGGCGGCCATCGTCGAGCGCGGCCGCCATCACGAAAACATCGGCCCGGCCAGCCGCCGTCACCCACGGAACCATGCCATCCAACCGATACCCACCCGCGGTCTCGACCGCGATCACCGGCCGAACACCGAGTCTGCGCGACGTTGTCAAATGAGAAATCCCAACGGTCGGAAAGACCTGGCCGGAACCGACCAGGTTCAGCCACCGTGCCGCGTCTGGATTCGACCCCGCCGCCAGCCGCCGGATCGCCGCGTCGTGCTGCGAAAGGATAAAGACGGCCGTCAGACTGCCAGTCGCCAGCCGGGCATAGCGCTCGACCAAAAGGGTTCGAGGGCACTCGAGCCCGCCATGTTCCCGCGCGAGCGACCAGTGGGTCGCCCCCGCGTCCACGAGCGCGGACCAGAGCCCATCGGGCCAGGCCGTCTGGTCGGCCTCGAGCCCGTCGAGCTCGCCGAGCCTCGCGACCAGTCTGGCGATGGCCGATTCGTCGGGATCGGCTTCGGTCCAAGCCAGCCTGTCGGCAACCGAGGGTTTCAATGCGCGGCCCCTGGCCTTGAACCTCGAACAATTCCCATGCCTTACGCCAGATCGGCCTCGCAGAGGAGCTCGAAACCCATGTTGTGGAGCGTCACCCGAGCTTGCTCGACATTATCGATGTGGACCGCGACCGCGGGCCGGCCCCGTGGATGGACCAGTAGGGGATAGGAATAGAAGATGTTGATCTCCGCCTGCAAGAGCGCCATGCAAAGGTCGGAAAGCGACTGTGGCCCCGACGGCAGCTCGATCAGGAGCAGCTCATTCTCGGCGAAGGCGTGCTTGTTGAGCGTCAGGATTTCCCGCCCTTGCTCGGGATGGCTGAGAATCAGCCTGAGAATCGAGCAATCGGCGGAGTCCGAGATCGTGAGGCCGACGATCTTGACCTTGGTCCCATGAAACGACCGATAGACCTCGAGCAACTGCCCGACCCGGTTCTCGAGGAAGACCGAGAATTGGGTTACGGACGGCCAGTTTCGGCCGCGGATCGTTTCGAGCTCCAGCTCGCCGCCGCCAGCGTCGTCGTCGCCCAGAGTCATGGAGCCCTCACAACCTGAATAAGAAGTGGACCCTCGCCAAAATCCGAGTACTCCCCAGAGTGTACTTTTATCGACGCCAACTGGTCAACCGCACTCGATCAAGCCGAGCCGACGGCCCAAATCGACAGGCCGGATCCCATCCAAGGGTCGTTTGACCCCTCGAGCACCAAGCGCCCAGCCTTGGAGAGTCGGGGACTGCACGAAGGTCGAATTGGAACTGGCTCGAGCGCTAGCTCGAGCACCAAGCGCCCAGCCCTGGAGAGTCGGGGACTGGCTGCTTTTTCGGTCTCCCGAAAAAGATGCCTGTCCCCCTCTCGGCCCTCGCCCTTCCTGTCGGCCTCGGCCCCCTCGATCA
>JAKBAP010000201.1 GCA_021808995.1 Planctomycetota bacterium
GGCTCGAAGCTTATTCAGAGGCCGAGTACGTCTCATTGGGCCTCAAGGATTCGTGACGTCCCATTCCAGGATCAGACCGCGAGGTCGCCGAGACCAACTCGGAATAGCGTGACGCTGGGCACCCTGGCTCTCGATCAAGGCTCACCCAAGGACGGTGAGAGTGCTCTTTTGCCGCTTTTGCTTTTCCTTTTCGAGATACGAATCTAGCGGCTTGACCTCTTCGTCGAAGCGGGCGACTTCCTCGAGCAGGGCCTCGACCATCTCGGCTTCCTTGACGTGGCGGATCGGGACTCCGCGCTTGAAGATGACCCCCTTGCCCGCGCCCGCGGCGATGCCCAGGTCGGCTTCTTTCGCCTCGCCAAAGCCGTTGACGAGGCAGCCCAGAATGCTGATTCGCAGAGGGTTCGACAGCGATTTCATGCGGTCCTCGACCTCGGCGACGATGCGTTCGAGGTCGATATCGAGCCGGCCGCAGGTCGGGCAGGCGACGACCTCCGGGCGGGTGACGCGGCGGTCGCAGGCGCGCAGGATATCGAATCCGGCCGCGATCTCGGGGACTGGGTCGCCCAGGAGCGAGACGCGAATCGTGTCGCCAATCCCTCGTAGGATGATCGCCCCGATCCCGGCGGCGCTTTTGAGCGTCCCATACTCGCGTGATCCGGCCTCGGTGATCCCCACATGGGTGGGGTAATCGCTCTTGGCCGCGTATTGGGTGTAACACTCGACGGCGGTCGGGACGTGGCTGGCCTTGAGGCTCACGATGATCTGGTGATAGCCCAGCTTTTCGGCCATCTCGATATAGCGCAGACAGCTCTCGACCATGGCCTCGGGGCAAGGATAGCCATACTTGTCGATCAGGTCTTTCTCGAGCGAGCCAGAGTTCACGCCGATCCGCATCGGGACCCCTTGATCCCGCGCCTTGCGCACGATCTCCTTGAATCGCTCGTCGCCGCCGATGTTGCCGGGGTTGATCCGGATCTTATCGACGGCCCGCCGGCCCGATGGGGTCCGAGCGTCCAGGCAGGCGAGCGCCATCCGATAGTCGTAATGGATGTCGGCGATCAAGGGGATCTTGATCTGGTCGCGGAACTGCCGGATGGCCTCGACGTCTTCCTTTTTGGGGACGGTCACGCGGACGATCTCGCAACCGGCCTCCTCGAGTCGTTGAATTTGCTCGAGGGTCGCGGGCGCGTTGAAGGTGTCGGTCGTGGTCATCGACTGCACCCAGATCGGGTTATCGCCCCCCACGACATGGTCGCCGACCGCGACCTCCCGTGTCTTGTGCCGCCCGATCACCGTTGCATAGGCCATCGATCGCCGTCCTGGTTATGAGTGGATCAACCGGTTACCATGGCTTGACTTGCGTCCGACGCATGGATTGATTTTAATCAAACGGAAACCAAGGGTCAAGGTTTGCCGCCGCCTCCTTCTCAGTATCCAATCCGAAACCACAATGCCCGCGCCGCCGATTCCGCAGCTCCTGAAACGACTACTCGTTCCAATCTGGAACGCGGCCCACCACGGGGGCTGGGCTTTCCGCGATTACGCGGGCGCGATCGTGGCCGGGCGAATCGAGCGCTGTCGCGTCTGCGGGCGGGTCCGGCCGATGATCTATCGTAGACGCGTGATCCCCGATCGATTGGCCGAATTGTGGGGGCTCACGCCCGATCTCGCCGACGCGCTCGCGCGTAAGGAAACCCTCGATTGCGCGGGCTGCGGGGCCAAGCTCAGGTGCCGGCGGATCGCCCAGGTGATCCTTGACATCGATTCGCCAAATCAGGCGAAATCGCTCGCCGAATGGGTCCTCTCACCCGAGGCGGCCAGCCTACGGATCGCCGAGATCAACCGCGTCGACGGCGTGCACGAGATCCTCGCGCCGCACCCAGGCTTTTCACCTTCCGATTACATCGAAGGCGCGCCCGTGGGTGCCATCATCAAGGGGACGCGGAGCGAGGACATCACCCGCTTGACCTACCCCGACCAATCGTTTGACCTGGTCCTGACCTCCGAGACGCTGGAGCACGCGCCTGATCTCGCGGCCGCGCTCCGGGAGATCCATCGCGTACTCATACCAGGTGGCCGGCATATTTTCACGATTCCGATGCTTCCCCAGGTCGCGACCACCCAGCCACGCGCCGAGCTCATGCCTGATGGTCGAGTGATCGACCAGATGCCGCCCATCCACCACCCTGGCGGCGATTGGGGCTATCGGGTTTACACCGAGTTTGGCCGGGATTTTCTCGAGATCCTCGACCGCGCGGGCTTTGATGTCCAGGAATATTTCGGCCCGCCGAGCGTTCACGACCTGGCGCAGGTGATCGTGGCGACGCGGCGGGTTTGAAGGGGCTTATCGGCCCACGGAACGGCTCTCGAGGACCGGGGCCGCTCGGGCGATGTCGGCCTCGGTTAGGTGATAGATGTAGATCGAGTGCCCGATTGGAGGTCCGATCGGCGTGAAATAGGTCCGGAAATAGCCAAAGGCGTCGGGCAGGGCCGCGTTCCACGCCGGCGACCAGGCTTCCGGGACGGTGTCGGGGTTGGCGGGGTCGTAGAGCCGCCAGGGAAGGCCGTAAAGCAAGGTCGCGCTGATGGCGTAATAGCCCGGCTGGAGCTTCTTGGGGGGGCCGATCAATCCTGGGGCCGGTTTCTGGCTCAATGGCCGGATCGAGCCTGGCCGGCCAGGCGGCAGGAACCAGTTAAACGGCTGGCCGCGGAGCTTGAATATCGAGGGGTTGATCTGCCCGAAATACGCCAGTCCGAGCGGTTCATTGGGGATGGTTTTCTCCCACCAATCGCGGAGCAAGACCAGATCCTGGCCCCAATCGAGATTGCTGTCGATCAGGTGTGCGGGAACGCGGTCGGGGCCACCGGACGCCCAATTGAAATAGGCCAGATAATGAGGGGCGACCCAGGCCGAGGCCGCGATCGTCCCCGCGAGGCAGACCCCGGCGACCGCTCCCCGAATCGGGCGCTCGATCCGGGACGCGGCGGCGATCCAGGGAGCGAGCTTCCCGACGCCAACCAACAGATAAGGGAAAATTGGCAAGACATAGCGCAAGCCGAGGTTGATATCCGTGAAGAGGGTCATCGAGACCAGGATCACGGCGGGGATGAGCAAGAGGGTGATCTCATCGGCCCAGCCCTCGGGGAGTCGATGGGTGGTGAGCAAGACCAGGAGGGACAGGGCCACGAGGGCCAAGGTTCCCTCCGGGACCTTGTAAACCAGGGCCAGGGGATAGTACGACCACCAGCCGTTGCGCTTGAGCTCGCCATCGAGATAGACAGCGTAGCCCTCCATGGGCTCGTTGTCGGTCTGAGGCTGGGCGAGGACGGCCGCGACCGTGTCGGTCTGGACCGCGCGGGAATAGCGAATCGGCACCCCTTCGGTCTCGATCTTTTGCTCGTCGAATCCCAGGAGATAGTGCGCGGGCAGGGGCGAGGGAAGGCGACCAAGAACCCCGCCCCGGAACCAGTTGACCCGGAACTGCCAGGTGATGTCGAGGAGCGGATTCTTGCTTCGCGGCCGGGCCTCGCCAGGAATGGCGGGGCGAGTGAGGGTCCGCGAGCCGAATTCGAACTCGCCCAATGGGCGGCCGACCCCTTCAAACAGAAATCCGACATCGATGACGAGGACGCAGATGGCCAGGATCAGCAGGGCATGGGGGATGGCCCGAATGGTCACGCCCAGCCGTTTCGCGGCGGGGGTCGCGAGCGCGAGCCTGAGCAACCACATCACCGGCCAGGCACCGAGCAACAGCAGCATGCTGAACTTGGAGAGTTGGGCGATCCCGAGCGCGAGCCCGGCCAGGCCGGCGCGTTTCCCGGTAGGCTCCTGGAGGTAGCGCCAGAAGAGATAAGTCGCGGCGACGCCGAGTGCGGTCGCCCCCAGGTCGGAGGTGACGAGCCGGGCGTGGGCCAGCACATTGGGGCAGAAGACCCAGAGGGCGAGGCTCAGGAGCCCCCCCCAGGGCCCATAGAGCCGCCGCGACCAGGCGAAGACCGCCAGCCCGCCGATGATCGAAAAGAGGGGCATCATGAGCCGGGCGAGCTTGAAGAGTTCGAAATAGCGGCTGGCGTTCATCCGGGCGAAGACCTGGGAAAAGGTCGGCGGCGAGGGGTCGGTCGAGCGCCAGATGAGCGACTGATAGAGCGGGTCGATCTCGGGCTTCGAGAGCACGACCGGGAGCGCGGCCACGAGCTTGATCAAGGGGGGGTTGTGGTGATAGAGCCGAAACGTCCCTTGCTGCCAATAGGTGACCCCGGCCGGCAGGTGAACGACCTCGTCGACGGTGGGGTTTTCGAGGAGGAGGCTCCGGGCGGCCATCGCGTAATGGAGGGTGAGGAGCGCGACCACGGCCAGGGCGATCGCGATCCGCGCTCGGGGGTTGGTGGTGGCCGGTGGTTCGGGGGAGGGATCAGCGGTTGGTGGGGTGGTCACGTGGGGCTCGGTATTGGGGCGTCTTGGTCGGGGATGGCGTGGCACGGCGTGGTTCTCTCGCCCAGGGATTGGTGATTGGCATGGGCCGGCTCACGCGCCATCGACGAGCGAGGACATCGCGTGAAAGGCGTCCCTCAGGTCGGGATAGAGCCTACGAAAGACGCAATAGGCGCGGTCGTAACGGGCGCTCGCCGTGGGATTAACGGGAGTTGAATCAACACGTCTGATGGTTGCGTCGCAGGCTTCGGGGACGCTCTGAAAGGCCCCCGTTCCCACCAGGGCCAACAGCGCGACGCCAAAGGCTGGTCCCTCGGTCGAGTTCAACGTATGGGCACTCGCTCCATAAATATCAGCCTGGAGCTGTCGCCAGAACGCGCTCCGGGCACCGCCGCCGGAGACGCGGACCTCGTCCACGGCGACCCCCATTTCGCGGATCAATTCCAGGCTATCGCGCATGGCGTAGGTCGCCCCTTCCAGGACCGCGCGAATGAGGTGGGAGCGCGAGTGGCGGACGGTAAGGCCGATCCAGCCCCCCTTGGCCTCGGGGTCGAAATGGGGCGTGCGCTCGCCCGTCAGATAGGGGAGGAAAAAGAGTCCCTCCGAGCCCGCCGGGGCGGTCGCGGCCAGGGCGGTCAGTGATTCGTAGGGGTCGCCGCCCGCGGCCCTGGCATGGTCGACCTCCGCTTGGCCCAGGGCGTTTCGAAACCACTGAAAGCTCCCGCCGGCCGCGAGCACCACGCCCATCACATGCCACGCGCCCGGCACCGCGTGGCACCCACGCTGAAGCCGCCCCAAGGGATCGAATCCCAGCTCGTCGGCATGCGCGAAGACCACCCCGGAGGTTCCCATCGTCGCCGACACCACCCCCTGGCGCACGATCCCGTTGCCGACCGCGCCGGCCGGCTGGTCGCCGCCGCCGCCAACCACCGGCGTCCCCGCCAGAAGCCCCGTCTCCCTCTCGCCAATCGCGCTAAGCGTCGCCGAAACCTCGGGGCTCTCGAAACAGTCGGGCAAGAGCTCGGGGTCGATCTCTAGCTTGCCTAGCAGCTCCCGGCTCCATCGCCGGTTGGCCACGTCCAGCATCAGGGTCCCCGAGGCGTCGCTGACCTCGGTGGCATAGGTCCCCGTCAGGCGGTATCGCACGTAGTCCTTGGGCAACAGCACCTGTCTGACCCGGTCCCAGTTCCGCGGCTCATGATTCCTGAGCCAGACGAGCTTGGGGGCCGTGAAGCCCGTGAGCGCGGGGTTGGCCACCATCCGCACAAGCGCTTCCCGACCGCCGGCCCGGTCCTCGATCCAAGCGCACTCCGCGCCGGTGCGCTGATCGTTCCAGAGCAAGGCCGGACGAATCACCCCCCCAGCTTGGTCCAGGAAGACCGAGCCATGCATCTGACCCGAAAGCCCGATCCCCTTCACGTCCCCCGCGCGCACCCGGCCGGAAGCAAGGACGGCCTGGATCGTGGATCGGGTCGCTTGCCACCAGAGCTCTGGGTCTTGCTCGGACCAGCCTGGCCGGGGATGGGAACAGGGATATTCCGATGAGGACGAGGCCAGAACGGCCCCGGTCTCGTCGATCGCCAACGTTTTCGTTCCGGATGTCCCGACGTCGATGCCCAGCGTGACGCTCACCGCGCGACCTCCAAGGGCTCTCCGCGCGTGATCGCGCGACCGCCTTGTTGCAACACGAACCTTCCAACAAGATGACGCCCAGAATGGCTGGTGTCGAGATCCAGGGGGTCCTCAGGCCATGATTTGGGGCACGATCTTGCCGTGGACGTCGGTGAGTCGGAAGTTTCGCCCCTGGAATTTATAGGTCAGCCGGGTGTGATCGATGCCGAGGAGCCGCATGATGGTGGCGTTCAGGTCGTGGACGTCGACCGGGTCCTTGACGATGTTGTAGGAGAAATCGTCGGTTTCACCTAGCGTGACGCCTGGCTTGATCCCACCGCCGGCGAGCCAGAGGCTATAGCAACGAGGATGGTGGTCGCGGCCATAATTGGTTTCGCTCAGGGTGCCCTGGGAATAGATCGTCCGGCCGAACTCGCCCCCCCAGACGATCAGGGTGTCGTCGAGCAGCCCGCGCTGTTTCAGGTCCTTGACAAGGGCGGCCGACGCCTGATCGGTGTCTCGGCACTGGAGCCGGATCTGGGCGGGGAGGTCGCCGTGCTGGTCCCATCCCATGTGATAAAGCTGGATAAACCGCACCCCACGCTCGGCGAGTCGCCGTGCCAGAAGGCAATTGGCGGCATAGCTGCCGGGTCGATTCACGTCGGGGCCGTAGAGGTCGAGGACCGACTTGGGCTCGTTAGAAAGGTCGGTGAGCTCGGGCACGGAGCCCTGCATCCGGTATCCGAGCTCGTACTGGGCGACCCGCGTCAGGATCTCTGGGTCGCCGCTTTCCTGATAATGCAAGTCATCAAGGGCGGCCAGGTCGTCGAGCATTTGCCTACGAGTGGCATAGGAACAGCCCGGCGGATTATCGAGATAGAGCACGGGGGACTTGCCCCCACGCAGCTTGACCCCTTGATACCGCGTCGGCAGGAAACCGCTCCCCCACAGGCGATCGTAGAGCGGCTGGTCGGTTCGCCCGCGCGAGAGCAAGACCACGAACGAGGGAAGATCCTGATTCTCGCTTCCCAGTCCATAGGCGACCCACGCCCCCATGCTCGGCCGGCCGGCGATCTGCGAGCCGGTCTGCGCGAACGTGATCGCGGGGTCGTGGTTGATGGCCTCGGTCCTCATCGAGCGAATCAGGCAGATCTGGTCGGCGACGCCCCCCGTGTGGGGCAAGAGCTCGGAGATCGCCATCCCCGATTGGCCGTGCTTCTGGAAGGAAAAGATCGACGGGGCGACGGGAAAATTCTTCTGGCCCGAGGTCATCGTGGTGATTCGCTGGCCCATGCGAACCGAGTCGGGCAGCTCGATTCCGCGTCGGCCGGAGATCACCGGCTTGGGATCGAAGAGGTCGAGCTGCGAGGGCGCGCCCGACTGGAAGAGATAGATCACCCGCTTGGCCTTGGGCGGGTGGTGAGGCAGGCCGGCGAGACCACCCCAGGTGGCCGCGTCGGGAGGGGGCTTGGGATCCGCCGCGAACCCCTCCCGCCCGAGAAGCGACCCCAAGGCCATCGACCCCAGCGAAAAACCCGACTGCTGGAGAAACAGCCGCCGATTCCAGGTCTGAGCGAACCTTAATTCGTCCATCGTCTCCCTCGCCTTTCGCGTTCGGTCCGGGTCGTGCCGGGGCCGGTTTCGGCCTGACTGGTCATTCCACGGTGATGGCTTCATCGAGATTCAGGATCACGCTGGCCGTGGCCGTGAACGCGGCCAGCCTGGCGGGATCGAGGCTCCGATCGCGCGGGCTCTCTCCTTGGTCGATCAGCTTGCTGGCGGAGTCCGGGTCGGCCCGATAGATCGCCAGCCGCCGCTCAAGCCCATGCCCAAGCACGACCGCCTCGCGCTCGGTCGGCCGCCGGCCGAGCACCCGCCGAAACAGGGTCGCGAGCCGCTCGCGATCGCTCGCGCCGGCATCCTTCAGCGCCCGCTCGGCGAGCCGCCGAGCCGCCTCCACGTAAGTCACGTCGTTCAGAAGCCCAAGTGCTTGCAGCGGCGTATTGGTCCGCGCCCTTCGTGCCTGGCAAATCTCGCGGCTCGGTGCGTCGAAAGTCGTCAGCGCCGGGTGTGGAACCGTCCGCTTGCGATAGACGTAAAGACCACGTCGATAGAGCGCTTGGCCGTGGTCTTGAACATAAGCCCCCTCCCCCGCCCCGCCGGCGAGCTCCTCCCAAAGACCAGCCGGTTGATACGGCTTGATCGATGGCCCGCCGATTCGCCGCGTCAATAGGCCCGCGGCGAACAAGGCGTTGTCCCGAACCAGCTCGGCCGACAGCCGAAACCGCGGACCACGAGCCAGCAGGCGGTTTTCCGGATCACGCGCGAGGAGCGACGGCTCGACCCGCGATGCCTGGCGATAGGTCGCCGAGGTCGTGATCAACCGGTGCATGGCTTTTTGATCCCAACCCGTGCGAATAAACTCCGCCGCCAGCCAGTCGAGCAGCTCGGGATGCGATGGAGAATCCCCCTGAAGACCAAAATTCTCCTCCGTCTTGACCAGTCCGACGCCAAAATGCGTCCGCCAGATCCGGTTGACCGCGACCCGAGCCGTGAGCGGGTTGTCACGCGCGGCCAGCCATTTCGCCAGCCCCAGCCGGTTGCGCGGTTGGTCCTTGGCCAAGGCCGACAGGGCGGCCGGCACGTCGGGCTCAAGCGCCCGCGAACGATCGGGCTGGTCGTACTGGCCACGCTTGAGGATATAAGTCGGCCTGGGCTTGGCCGCGTCCTCCATGATCATGACCGAGGGAATCGTCGAGCGGAACGCCTCTCGTTCCTTCTCGAGCTTCTCGATGGCCTCTTTCTTGGCCTTGCCGGCCTTCGCCGACTCGATCGCCTTGTCCAGCTCGCCAAGATGACGCTTCTGTGCGTCATCGGCGAGCGAGATCAAGGGGGGGACGTTGCCCCTCTGCTCGGTATAGACCCCTTGCTCGTTGACGCTAAGGAAAAACCCCATGAACTGATAAAAGTCTTTCTGAGTGATCGGGTCGTACTTGTGGTCGTGGCAGCGGGCGCACCCCATGGTGAGGCCCATGAAGACCGTCGCCGTGGTCTCGATGCGGTCGACGGCGTTCTCGACCCGCCACTCGTCATCGAGCGAGCCGGCCTCGGTGACCGTGCGGTTGTTGCGGTTGAATCCGGTCGCGATTCGCTGCCCCAGCGTAGGCCCTGGGAGCAGGTCGCCGGCCAGTTGCTCGGTGAGGAACCGGTCGTAAGGCTGGTTGCGATTGAACGCCTGGATCACCCAGTCGCGCCAGGGCCACATGACTCGGGCGAAATCATTTTGATATCCATTGGTATCGGCGTAACGGGCCAGGTCGAGCCAGTCCATGGCCATCCGTTCGCCGTGATGGGGTGAGGCCAGGAGGCGGTCCACCAGCCGGTCGTATTTGTCGGGGCGAAGGTCGGCGGCAAACGCTTGTGCGTC
>JAKBAP010000202.1 GCA_021808995.1 Planctomycetota bacterium
GGAAAATGAAGGAAGGCGTAGTTGGGCAGGATCAGGAAATACGAGAACGCGCTCGAGAGCGGCTCGCGCGTGGTCGAATGCTTGAGCTCATAGAGATAGATCAGGATCCGGAACATAAACATTGATGCGAGTATTGACCAGACCGGGTCGGGAAGGACGAGCCCCCGTGATCGCATCCAGGCGAAGGTCGCCCCCAGGGCCCCGACCAGGGACGCCCGGGCGATCCATGGGACCGGGAGCCGGCAGCACCCGATCAGGATGGTGGCGAAGGCGACGACGGCGGCCGCCTGGTTTGGCCCAATGACCATCCCCAGCCCGACCAGCGAGGCGGCGATGAACAGCCCCCGCTTGAACCGATAAGGCGCGAGGTAATGGATCGGCAGCGCGCAAAACGCGACGGCGACCAGGGTCTGGAACGCGCGGCCCTGAAACGCCCGCTCCTCGATCCGGTAGACCCGAAAGACCGCGGCCAGAAGCGCCAAATGCAGAATCGCGCGAAGGAACGGCCGCCAGGCTCGGCGGCAGGTTTCGGGTTCGCCGACATACAGCCCCTCCGAGAACGGGCGGGGGCGATCGGGACGCGCGGGGGCCGGCCTGATCGGCGAAAAGCGGCGATGAGGCGCTCCCGGCTTGAGGGCAACCGTGTCTTGCGTTTCCGCCCCCATGTTCGCCCCACCTCCCGGCTGATCCGATCCTCGGGGGCGACGCGGGGGGTCGGCGATTCCGTCGCCTCGTCCAATCGTTCGCGCCAAGAGAATCCCTTCCCAGGCGGTCGTCAATCGCGGGGACCGGTTCGTCCGTGAACCGGTTGGTTCCCCGCCGCGGCCGCGCCGTCCTTGTTTCACACTGATCCGCGGTGTTCCCGTCGCGCCGATCAAGGGGCCGGGTCGATCACGCCTGGTCCGCGATCCGCGGATCATTCGTGGCATCGTTCCCAATGGACTCGGTCTCCATACCGACGACCCACGCGATATACCCGATCCCCGCCGGCGCTGTCAACCCGACTCCCGAATTGAGACTGATCCCTTGATACGTCAGGTCGCGCCAACCAAGCATCGCGTCGGATCCACTGGAAACAATGGGAGATCTAGGCGATCAGGGACGGCCAGCGAACCAGGGTTATCGGAGGGCGCGGGGTTCGAGGGCCGAGAGGCCAGGGCCGAGAGGGGGACAGGCATCTTTTTGGGGGTATCCAATAAGCAGCCGGTCCCCGACTCTCCAGGGCGTGGACGCTTGGCCTTTTCCTCCGGGTATCGCCTTATCTCTCTTGCTCTAGGATCAGCGATTCGGGGGCGTAGGTGGTTCCTCTGAGCTTGGGCATGGCGACCAGGTCGAAGCGGTTGGCGTTGTCAAAAGCCCAGGTCGACAGGGAGCAGCGGGTTCGTGTCCGCCATGGCAAGACCCGCCAGACAGCGTTTGCCAGGTCATCGATCGGGCGAGCGGCGTGGACCACCACGGGGCGTTTGCTCGCCAGGGCTCGCGCGATGGGTTCGACCAGGGGGTGGGCGGGGGGGGGCGACGGCCCGCGCGGGCGTCGCCAGCCGCCGGTGGGGAGTTCGGTGTCGCGATCGGCGGCCGTCCAGTCGCCGCGGGTCAAGGCGGCCAGTGGGAACGGGTCTGCGCCCACCCAGGAATAGCTCAGCCGATCCACGAATAGCCCGTGAAACGCGAGCGCGCCTGGCCGGCCGTGATCGTCATGTCCCTGGGGATGAACCCCGACGATCATCCAGCCCCCATCGAGCAGACGTCTCGCGAACCAGGAGCGCTCGAATTCGGTCTCCGCTGGCGGCTCGCCGAGCATCCGGCAGGCCCGCTGGAACTCGCCCAGCCACTCCCCGCGACACCCCGCCGACCGCGCCAAAAGCGCGTAGCCCCGATCCCAGAACGCGAAACTGCCATAGACCGCCTGCTGGTATCGCATCAGGGCGCGGGCAGCTCGGGCCTGGTGAAATCCGAGGCGAATACCAGTGTCGTACGCCCCCCCTTCGCTGGCTTGATGGTTCCCGACAGCAGCCGGATCGCCAGCGGGTCGCCCTGGGGGCTCTTGAGCACATAAACCTCCGTCGCCGACCAATCGTAATCGATGATCCGGATCGTCACCGGGTCCCCCAGCTTCCAGATGATCGGTTCGGCGAAGGTATAGTCCCAGACTGGCCGATGCGAGTCGCGAATCACTGGCGAGGGACCATGAACCACCCCCGCGACCTCGACCACCACCCCCAGGTCGGGCGCTCCCCCGGCTAGGTACTTGCCGACGGTCGGCTCGACCTCGCCCCTGCGTAGGCTGACCTTGTACGGGCGCGCGACCGAGACCTTGTCCCACCAGTCGAGATACGCCGTCGCGGCCGCCGCGTATCGGCCGTCCGCGTGGTCTCGCTGATAATCGCGCAGTCGCCGGGCGATCCCCGCGAAATCGTCCGGGTTCGCTTGTGCGTGATCATGGGCGTTTCGATAGGATCGCGAATCCCATTCGGCGAGGATTCGGTCGCGTGCTTCCATGGCCTCGCTGATGTGCCGGCCGCCGGTCTGGTGGGCTTTCAGGTATTCGCCGTAGCGTTCGATCCGGGCGGCGTACTGGTCGGGCGATTGGCGGGAAAAGGCGCGAGCGCGCTCGATATCGGCGGTGTCCTGTCGTTCGAGATAGCGGGCGAGCCGTTCCTCGACCAGGCCTCGTTCGGGGCTCTCGGGGTGTTCGTCGAGGAACCGCTGGGCGCGGGCGATCAGGTCGGTGGTCGCCACGCCGGGGGACGATTCCGCGCGGATCAGGTCGTCGACGACGCGCTTTTCGGTCTGGTGGGCGCGGGCCTTGAGGTGGGCCTTGAGCTCGGACGCGATCGCGAGGGCGGCTGGTCGCCTGGTGCTCTCGGGAAACTCGCGAAGGAACTCGTCGAGCGCCTCCAGGCCAAACGCCGGGTCCTCGAGCGCCTTCAGCGATCGTGCCCGGCCCTGGGCCTCGTCCCATCGGGTGTCGTGCCTGGCCAGTTTCTGGGCCTGTTCGACCTCATGGATGGCGGGGCGGAGGCGTGGCGATTCGTCCTTGAGCCGGCTCAGGGTCGCGTCGAGGTCGGCGGGGGCGGTGCCGTTCAAGACCTGGTCGCTGGCGGCCAGGACGCGCCAGTAATCGTGGCGTTCGCGGGCGTGTCGCGCGAGCGAGGGCCAGAAGAAGCCGAGGGTTGGATGCCCCTGTGCGAGCCGTTGCCAGCGCCCGGCGGCGACGGCCGGCGAGGGGCTCGTGGCCTCGTCGTGGGCTGTCTGGCGATAGGCGACCCGATCATACCCCGCCAGCCCCCCGGCCGCGATCGCCACCAATGCCGCCGCCGCGAGCGCCCGCCGATAGCCGCGGGCACGCTTGAGCGATCGCAACCGGGCGCGGAATTCGAACGAGCCGTTCGAGCGCGGATAACGCTTTTCGTAGGCCAGCGTCGCGCGCTCGAGCCGCCTGGGGTCGCGCTTGCCGGTTTCCCAGAGCCGCTCCAGGTCGAGCCGGTCGCGCGCCTCGAGCTGGGTGGCCAGCCACGACAGAGGCCCCTCGAGCCCCATCGGCGAAAGCTCGCTCGGCGGCTGATTGCCGATCGCCCCGGGGCCAAACGCGCTCACCGCGAAGATCGCCCCCTCGGGCGCGTGCTCCGCGAGCGCGTGCCGGGTCATTCCAAACCGCGACTCCACCAGCCGCTCGACCCCGTCCGCCGTCGGCACGCCCGGCTCGACCTGGTCGAACTTGGTCAAGACAAGCGCGATCGGGCGCTCGATCCGGGGCCCATTCGCGCGGTCGAGATAGCACTCGAGCAGCCCCTCGATCTCTTGCTGGCGCCGTCGTCTCTCGACCGGATCGGCGGCCCCGTGCGAATCAAGACACAAGAGGACGGCGTCGCAATCGCGAAAGAACTCCTGGATTGGTTCATCCGAGCCAAGCGCGACGTGCTCGCCCTGGTAATCCTTGACGATGAGCTCGAGCCGGGCGGGCCCGTGATAGAGGCGCAGGGCGAGCTCGGTCTCGGCCAGGGTGCCCGACATGGGCCGGCCGGCCTCGAGGGCGGCGATCTTCTCGGCCAGGTATTCGGCCGTCCGCGGGTCGCCGGCCGCGAGCCGCAGACCGGGTATCCGCCCGGACGCCGCCTGACGATAAAACATCGCCAAGAGGGTCGTCTTGCCCACGTTGCGGTGGCCAAAAAGACCAACCCGCTTGGGCCCCTTGAGCCGATCCTCGAGCTCGCTACCCACCATCGCCGGCCCCCAATCCGTCAAGAAGCCATGGATCCCTTAACAATCAAGAAATCACAATGTGGTCACTTTTTTGATAGCGCCTCGCGAGCGAGCCTGGTCATCGTCCCCGGCGGGCGACCCAGGCGAGGGGGGCGAGGACGCGCCTGGCGGGGAAGCCGATCAGGGCCAGAAGGGCGATCGCGGCCGTCAGGCCGGCGGCGGCCATGGCGATCTTGCGGAAGATCGGGGCCTTGAGCCCCTGGCTGGCGAGGGCGTCTCCAAGTGCTTGCTCGATCCCCGACGCGGTGGCACCGGCCAGGCTGACGCCGGCCCTCGCGAACTCCCGCGCCGCGTATTCGGTCGCCTTGCCGGCGTAGTCGACGAACCGCTCGGGGTCGGCCAGGAACGCCGCTAGAACCCCCGCCGCCGCGAGCTTTTTCTTGTGTGGCAGCACGTTGGTCGTGAAGAAATCCCACCCTCCGCGCCCGGTTTTCCGCAGGACCGACAGGCATTCCGGGCCTTCCTGGGCGAGCACGCCGGCGATGTCGTCGCCAAACGCGCGGACGGCCATGACCCCGTCGGGGCCCAGGCGGCGGATCAGTCCCTCGGCCTCGGCGGGGTGGCGTCGGGCCAGGTCGGCGACGGTCTCGCCCATCTCGACCACGAGCCGCTTTTCGGCCGGCTTCATCTCGCGAAAGGCGGTCTGGGCCCCCGTCTCTCCCACGAGCCGGCCGAACCGGGCGTCGAGAAGTGCCTCCGCCGGTTCCGTGGCGAGCGTTTTCGCCCTGCTCAGCTCGGCCGAGGATTGGGCCAGCTCCTCGAGCCCGCGGTCGGCTTTCCGGCTGGTGAACAGCCGGCCGGCCTTGAGCGAGCCCGGTTCATGGAGCGCGGATCTGGCCCCGGTCCGGCTGTCGGCTAGGATCTGGCGGAGCACGTCGTCGAGCCAGCTCATCCGGCCGGCGTGGGCGAGCGTGGGGGTCGCGAGCATGATCGCGACCGCGAGCGCTTGGGGGACGGGGAATTTCCGGGGACGATGCATCGGATTCGCTCCTTCAATGCTCAATGGGCGACGCCGCTGGGCCTGCGCGAGGCGAGGTATTCTTCCATTTTCTGGAACCCGACCACGCCGACCCCGGTCGAGGCGACCTGGATCGACAGATATTTGAGTCCCCGGCCGGGTGGGATCGCGACGACCACGCGGACCCCATCGCGGAACAGGGCGATTGGCTTCCAGGCCGCCAGTCGCAGTCCCGCCCTTGAGCATATCCCATTTCCGGCGGCGGAGACGGCGGCGAGGTCGAGGGTTTCGAGGGCGTTCGCCGATCTCGATAGCAGGCGATGGATACCGCCGGCCGCTCGGACGGTCCAGAGCCTGGCGACCTGGCGGCTCGCCCCCTCGGCCGCTTCGTGGGCGACCGTGGTCGCGGCGGCCTTGGTCTGGCCCTTGAGTGCTTGCCCGGCGACGGCCCCCTCGGGCCCGGCGACCAGGGCGAGCGCGTCCGCGACCACGAAACAGCCGTCGATCAGGGCCCAGATCGATTCGCCCCGGGTCGGGCTCGACCCGCGCGCGACCACGCCGGCCAGATGGGCGACGTCGTAGAGCGGGAGAAACTGATCCCAGGTGACCGGCTTGTCGCCGAGCTCGACCGCGCGGGCGAGCCCGTCTCGCTTGATCGTGCGAATGACCTCCTGGCCGCTCTCGCCGGCGGCGAAAACCGCCCCAAGGGCGAGCGCATCCGGCAATCCCCGGTCGCGCCTGGCCGCGAGCTCGGCCACCGCCTGGGGCATCATGTCCGCCCGCGCGATCGCCGGCACGATCCCGGGCCCATGGACCGCCAGGATCGCGCGAAAGTCCGGGTCGTGGGCGTATTTGTCGAGGATCACAAGCGCCATCGAACCATGCTCCGCGAGCGCCCGCGCCGCCTGGCGTTCCAGGATCGGCTCGGGATAGGCGGTGATCACCAAGGGGGCGTCCGCTCCCGCGTGCTTGAGGGCCCGCTCGCCCAGCTCGCCATGCTCGATCATGAGCCGCAGGCCGCCGGGCGCTCCGCAAACCTCGGCCACGAGCCCGAGCTCGACCGCGCGGGCGAACGAGGCCGCCGCCGTACGAGGCTGGTGGGTGGTCAGGTAACGGTCGAGGTCCTCGCCATTGACCCGCGCCATGATCAGCGCGTCGTCGAGTGGGACACTCTCCGGGAGTGCCTCGAGGACCTCCGCGTATTGGGCCGCCAGCCCGAGCCCGACCGTCCCCATCCGCCGGATCGCGCGGAGTGCCAGCGGCCCATGCTGGGCCATGATTCGCACCCCCCGCGAAAGGTCACCCGGCCCCTGGTCCAGGCTGATCAGGGCCAGGGCGGCCAGGATCTCGGCCGGGTCGAGCCCCCGATCACCCGCGTGCTCGATCAGGTCGCACACCCCCTCGGGCTCGGCCAGGATCAAGGGCAGGGCGCTTGGGTAGCGAGCGGCCGTCTGGCGATACGCGGGCGAGAGCGCGGCCAGGGCCTCGATCAGGATCGCCTGATCGACCTCGTCAGCCCGTTTCAGGCCAAAGTATTCACGCCAGTGCGTCAGCAAGTTCGCGGCCGATTCGTCGCCGACCAGGCGGCGGAGACTCTGGAATTCACGAGGGCGCTTCTCCTGGAGAAACACCGCCTCAAGGTCGAGCCGGTCGAGCAACTGGAGCCCAGGCAGGCCCTCCGCCTGGTCGATGACCAGGGCGCGGCGGCCAAATCGCTCGGCCACGCGAGCGACCAGTTCCCGGGTCGGCGCGGGGGCGGTCGCGTAACGAGCGACGAGGGCGCTTGCTCCCTCGGGCCCTGGCGATCGCCGGCCGACGACCACGGGCGCGGGCGCGGGCTTGGCCGCGAGCTTCACGAGCACGGCCAGCGAGCACAACAGTAAAACCAGCGCGATCCCGTTTTTCATGATTTTGAATCGTGGGTGATCACCACTGAAGCCCAGCATTCCCGTCCCAGCCCGAATCGCCGGCGCTTGCCTGTCGTACCCGTGTCCCCGTGAACCAAACAGTCCATTGTACCCACGAGATCGGCGCTAACGGCGGGAATCCGGCGGAATTCCGGCCGTGCCCGAATTGCCTAGTCGGCCCCTTGGGAGGAGCCGGGAGTCCGGGAAATTCCGGCCTTTCGCGTCGATCCCGATCAATCGGACCAGCTTGCCGGCCATTCTCGCCCAGGGATCGTCGCCGCTAAACGATGGCTTTAGTGGTTCCGTCGTCGTAGTGTGGCGCACGCTGTCCCGCGATAGGCCAGGTTCGCGCGTGCCGGCCTGGTTGTCGCGTCATTCCGTGGAACATCCATGAATACCGCGAACGAGGAGCTGATTGGTCGGGTCCGGACCAAGATCGTCGCCACCGTCGGGCCGGCTTGCGCACACAAGGAAAAGCTCCGGGCCCTGGCCAGGGCGGGTGTCGACGTGTTTCGGCTGAACTTTTCCCACGGCGCCTACGAGGAACACGCCGCCGTGCTCGATTCGATCCGCGAGGTCGAGCGCGAGGAGGGAATTCATCTGGCCGTCCTTCAGGATCTCTGCGGGCCCAAGATCCGCCTGGGCCGGCTGGTGGGGGGGACGATCACCTGCGATTACAACGACGAGTTCACCCTCGTCACCCACCCCCCAGGGGACGAAAACCCCCGCTGGTTTTCCTCGACCTACCACACGCTCGCCGATGACCTCGAGGTCGGCCAGGCCGTCCTGTTCGCCGACGGCAACGTCGGGATGGTCGTCGTCGAGCGCGGACCTGGCTGGGCGCGGATGCGGACGACGCTCCCGGGCGTCTTGCGCTCCAACCAGGGGATCAACGTCCCCGGCGGCGGCCTGTCGGTGGCCGCGCTGACCGAAAAGGACCTCGCCGACCTCGATTGGACGGCCACGCACGAGGTCGACTACATCGGGCTCTCGTTCGTCCGCCACGCGGACGACGTGATTCAGCTTCGCGGCGAGCTCGAGAAACGGGGCATCAAGGCCCGGATCATCGCCAAGATTGAAAAGCCGCAGGCGCTCGACAACCTCCACGCGATCATCGCGGAGACCGACGCCATCATGGTCGCCCGGGGCGATCTCGGGGTCGAGCTTGACGTGACCCGGGTGCCAGCCGCACAAAAGTACATCGTCGACGCCTGCCACCACGCGCGGGTGCCGGTGATCACGGCGACCCAGATGCTCAACAGCATGGAGACCTCCAGCCGCCCCACCCGGGCCGAGGCCAGCGATGTCTTCAACGCCGTCCTTGACGGGACCGACGCCGTCATGCTCTCGGGCGAGACCGCCATCGGCCTCTACCCCGTCGAGGCGGTCTCAACCATGAGCCGGATCGCCGCGGAGGCCGAGGATCTCCTGTTTTCCCGGCTCAAGGGAGGGGGCGCTTGGACCTGGTCGCTCCCCGAATCGCCCAGCATCGATCGCGGCCTGCTCCGCGCGGACCTGGTGGCCAAGGCCGGCCGGGTCCAGCCCGTCACCGAGAGCGTCGTCGAGGCCGCCAGCATGATCACACGCAAGCTCCGGGCCGCCATGATGGCCGTCTCCACCCACTCCGGCCGTACCGCCCTGGTGCTCTCCAAACAACGCAACGCCTCCCCAACCCTGGCCCTTGCCTATGATATCCAAACCGCCAGGGCCATGGGCCTGTTCTGGGGTGTCACCGCCGTCCTCATGCCCAGCGTCCCGCCAGGGAGCGCGGTCCGTGCCTGGGTCATCGAATGGTGCCGCGAACGCGGACTCCTCAAATCCGGCGACATCGTCGTCGGAATCCGCGGCTCCAGCCCCGAGGACCCCACCCACAACGAAATCGTCGTCTTCGACGTCTCCTGAATCGCCGACGTCACGCACAGGCCGGAATTCACGGGCTGGCGGTTCGGGCTGGTACGTGGGCGAGCCAGGGCGCGGGGATGTGCGATTCCTTGGTGGCGCGGAAGGCTCCGTCTCCCCATCGCCGGGCGGGAGTAGCCTTTTCTCGCCACCGGAACCCCCTCTCCCGCGCCTGTATCACCCGCGAAACCCACGAATCGGCCCAGTTCGCATTGACCGATCCCCGATCGTCGCGCAAGATCCGCTCGATCATGTCGTTCCGGTGGTCGGTCAAGCTCTGGGTTCCAGCGGTCTCCCCCCGTTTTCGAGAGAGGGCGTGAGATCATGAGCGCGCGGCACCGGCCGGTCCTCGTGGACCCGGTCGTTCATTGGCTGGCGAAGCGCGATCGCGAGGCCTTGGTCCTGGTCGATGGCACGGTGGGCGCGGGGGGCCACGCGA
>JAKBAP010000203.1 GCA_021808995.1 Planctomycetota bacterium
GGTCGGGCGACGGCGGACCATGTCGTCGTCCAGTACGGAGGGAGCGTGAAGCCCGACAGCGCGCTCGAGCTGCTCTCATGCCCCGATATCGATGGTGCCCTGGTCGGCGGAGCGAGCCTGAAGGCCGCCGACTTCCTGGCGATCATTGAGGGGGGTCGCCTGGCCTCCCAGCGCAAATCACGGAAGACACACTGATTATCTCGAGGGGACTGACGTGGGTATCATCCTGGGACTACTGAACACCGTGATTGTCATCCTCAGCCTGTTTCTGATCGGGGTGATCCTGATCCAGCGAGGCAAGGGGGGCGGGCTCGCCGGCGCGTTTGGCGGCGCTGGGGGCTCGAGCGCGTTTGGGACCAAGGCCGGCGACGTCTTCACCCGAATCACGGGCGTGGCCGCGATGATCTGGATCGCGCTCGCGATGCTCCTGGTCGTGATGACCAATCAGCGGCGGGGGTCGGCGTTTGATTCCGAGTCCTCGACCGTCATCAGCAAATCGGCCACGGACAAGAGCAAGGCCGGCGCGGCCGGCTCGAAGGCCGCCGACTCCAAGACACCGACCACCAAGGTTCCCGAGAGCAGCCCGGAGAGCAAGATGCCCACCGACCTGCCGGCCATCCCCGACATGCCCGCGCCCAAGTGATCGGGGCCGTCGCGTCGGCCTGCCCTTGACATTCACGCCCTTTTGCTCGCACGTGAGGTTCGCTTGCCCCTATCGATGACCGGCTTTGGCGAGGCTCGCCGCCAGGACTCTCGCGGAACCATCCAGGTCGAGGTCCGCGCGGTCAATAATCGCCACCTTAAGGTCAGCCTTAAACTCAGCGACAGCCACGCCCAGATGGAACCGGCCATCGAGGCCCTTGTCCGCGAGCGCATTCGCCGGGGGACGATCCAGCTACACGTTCGGATCGAGCGCCCGAGGCGTCCCGAGGACTACCGGCTCAATCTGGTCGCTCTCGAGAGCTATCGCCGACAACTCTCCGAGCTCCCCGACGGGGGGAATCTGGCCCTGGGGGCGCTCCTGTCGTTACCCGGGGTTGTCGAGGACCGCCGACCGTCCGACGTCGATCCCGAGCAAGATTGGCCCGCCGTCGCCGAGACGGTCACAAGCGCCCTCGAGCGGCTCGAAGCCTCCCGCTCGGCCGAGGGTCGCGCGATGGCCACGGAACTCGCCGCCTTGGGCCGATCGATCGCCGATCAGGTGGTCGCCATTGGCGATCGCGCCCCCGAGGTCGTGCTGGCTTATCAAAAGCGGCTCATCGAGCGCGTCGGGATCCTGCTCCGGGAACAGGCCCAGGCCCCCGAGCCCCGCGACGTCGCCCGCGAGGTCGCGATCATGGCCGATCGCGTCGACGTCAGTGAGGAACTCGTCCGACTTCGTGCCCATCTGACCCAGTACCAGTCGATCCTCGAGGAGACCGAAAGCTCCGGCCGAAAGCTCGAATTCCTGGTCCAGGAAATGGGGCGCGAAATCAACACAATCGGGTCCAAGGCGGCCGACGTCGAAATCTCCCGATGCGTGGTTGAGTCGAAGGCGCTCTTGGAAAAAATCCGCGAGCTGGTGCAGAATGTCGAGTGACCCTGACGATCACTGGTCGAATTCGCCAGGTTGGCTGGTCATTTTGTCAGGCCCCTCGGGGGTCGGCAAGAGCACGATCGCGGCCCGGTTGCTTGAACGCATGTGTGGCCGTCTCGAGCGGTCGATCTCAGTGACGACCCGCCCCATGCGACCCGGCGAGGTGGAAGGGGTCGACTATCATTTTGTGACCGCCGACGAATTTGGCGAGTTGAAAGGGGACTTACTCGAATCGGCCGTGGTTCATGGCTTTGCGTACGGTACGCCGGCCGCGCCGGCGCGACGGGCGATGGCACGGGGGCGGTGCGTGTTGCTCGTGATCGACGTCCAGGGTGGGTTGCAAGTGATGAGGGCGATTTCCCGGGTGGTGTCGATCTTTCTTGAGCCTCCGTCGATGCAGGCGCTTGAAACCCGCCTGAGAGCCCGAGCCACCGAGGACGCCGCCGCCCTTGAGCGCAGGCTTGCCAACGCCAGGGCCGAACTTCTGGTCAAGAGCCAGTACCAGTACCAGGTTATTAACGACGATCTTGACCGAGCGGTCGAGCAAATCACGTCCATTCTGTCCCGTTGCGGAACCCCCGAGGAGCCACGCGATGATCGAGGAGCTTAAGGAAGAAGAAATCGTCAACAAGGTCGGAGGCCGCTTCAAACTCTCGACCCTGATCCAGAAGCGGATGATCGCGCTCAACCAGGGAGCCCGAACCCTGGTCGACGCCCGCGGACTCGACCGGATGTCGACGGTGATTCAGGAGATCATGCAGAATAAGATCTACCTGGACATGTCTGGCAAGCTGCGCACGACCGAGCCCACCGACGAGATCGCGAGCGATTCCGAGACCGTCGACCTTACCCAACCCACGGAATAGTCAGGAACCCCACGCGTCCGGTCGGGATTGGGCCAGGGGGCTGAAACTCGACGGCCCGATCGGTCGAAGATAGGCGAAGACGCGGCGATCACGAGACGGCCGCCGCGTCGCGCGCTTGATCCCACGACGAGGAGCCGCGAGGGGTATCGATGTCGCTTCGCCACCAGGTCTTGCGCTCCGCGCCACGGACCGCGATCGCACTCGCGCTCGTGTTTCTGACGCTGGCGCTTTTGGGTTACGACCCGGCCGATTCACCGGGCTGGGCGACAGCGCCTCCCAATCATCCGCCCCACAATCCCTGCGGGCCGGTTGGGGCCGCGCTCGCGCACGGGCTCTCCGTGAGCCTGGGCTGGGCATCGTGGCTGCTGGTGCTGGGCCTGGTCGTGCTCGTGATGCCGGCGAGGACCGTCCGGTCTCGGTTCGACCGGATCGCCGCCGGGGTTGGATTCACGATTCTGCTGGTGATCGTGGCGGGCCTGATTCATAAGCTCGCGCCTGGACTACGCCCAAGCCCCCCGGTAGGCAGCGGCGGCTATCTGGGGGCGATGGCCGCCCTCTTTCTCGAGCTCCATTTCGGGCTGGCGGGGATGATGCTGATCCTGGCGGCCCTTGGCCTCTTTGGGCTCGCTCTTTGCCACGACGTGTTGGTCCTGGCCCCAATCGCCCAGGCGCGGCTCGCCCTTGCGCGCTTTCGCCGGTCCCGGCCTTTCGCCGCACCCCTCGCTCCCCACCCGCAGGCCGCGGGACGGGTGGAGTACGCGAATTGGGGCGAGGGGGGCGTCGTCGAGGCCAATGTGGCCACCCAGGCGCTCATGTTTCACCCGCCCATCCCCGTTTCACGCCCGAACGAGCCCCCCGTGATCCGCGGCAACACCCCAGCGTCGCCCCGGCGCGAGCTCGCGCCGATCGCCCCGGCCGCCCCTGGAGAGCTTTTTCAACTGCCTCCCATGGAATTGCTCGAGCCCGCCACCGCGTTCCCGATCCAGGAGCACGAGGCCAAGATCAACGCCAGGGCAATGCTTCTTGAGCGAACCTTGCTCGACTTTAACTATCAAGTCCGCGTCGTGCAGATCGACACCGGGCCCGTCATCACCCAGTTCGAGATCGAGCTCGAGGCCGGCCTGCGGGTCTCGCGCATCATGAGCCTAGCCGACGATCTGGCGATCGCGCTGGCGGTCCCCAGCGTCCGCATCGTCGCGCCGATTCCCGGTAAGACCACCGTCGGCATCGAAGTCCCCAACGACCACCGCGCCGTCGTCCGCCTGGGTGATGTCATCAGCGCTGTCGAGGGCAAACAGCGCGACTTTCGAATTCCCTTGTTCCTGGGCAAGGACGCGAAGGGGCAGTCGATGATTTTCGACCTGGCCGACATGCCCCACCTGCTCATCGCGGGGCGGACCGGCACGGGCAAATCGGTCTGTTTGAACGCGATGATACTCTCGATTCTGATGTGCAAGCGTCCCGACGAGGTCAAGCTGATCCTGATCGATCCCAAGAAGGTCGAGCTGACGGCCTACAAACGTGTCCCCCACCTGATGCATCCAGTGGTTCTGGACATGAAGAAGGCCGAGCCCCTCCTCTCGTGGCTCTGCGAGAAAATGGATGAGCGATACGAGTTCTTGAGACGGGCCGAGGTGCGGAACATTCAGTCGTTCAACGCGCTTGGCCCCGACGAGGTGATTCGGCGCTTGAATCCGGAGGACGACGAGGAGCGGAAGCGAATCCCGACGTCGATGCCTTACATCGTGGTTTTCATTGACGAGCTCGCGGATGTGATGATGACGGCCGACAAGCAGGTCGAGCAGCACATCGTGCGGCTGGCCCAGCTTGCTCGGGCGGTGGGCATTCATCTGATTCTGGCGACGCAAAAGCCGGTAGTGGACGTGGTGACGGGTCTGATCAAGGGGAACCTGCCGGCCCGGATCGCGTTTCAGGTGGCGAGCCGGAGTGATTCGCGGGTGGTCCTGGACGAGATGGGCGCGGATAAGCTGCTGGGCAACGGCGACATGCTGTTTCTGGTTCCCGGGACGTCGCACATCGTGCGGGCGCAAGGGACGTATGTCTCGGACGCGGAGGTCAACGGCGTGTGCCGGTTTCTGGAGCGTTATCCGGTGGACTTCAACCGTGAGATGTTCCAGCTTCAGGTCGGAGGCGCTGCCGGGGGCAAGGACCGGTCGACCGCGCTCAAGGACCGGGACGAACTCTACGAGCCCGCCATCGAGATCGTGGTTCGCGAGGGGCGGGGGTCATGCTCGCTGTTGCAGAGGGCTCTCGGCATTGGCTATGGCCGGGCCGCCCGATTGATCGATTTCATGGCCGAGGACGGCATCGTCGGCGAATTCAAGAGCGGCTCGGCCCGTGAAGTCCTCTATACCCTGGAAGAATGGGAGGCCCTCAAGAAAGGCGAGGCGGGCGCCGAGGACGCCGCCGCGTAAGACCTTTCTGGAGAATTCGTGCTTGATGGCTCGCGGCGGATCGGCTCACATGGTTTCTTGAAACCATCCTCCGCCCAATCTCAAGCCGACCGAGCCGACCCATGAAGTCTTCAACAACAGGTCCTTTGACAGCCGCCGCGATCCTGGCCCTGGTCGCCGTTGCCTGGGGAGCTTCCGAACCCGACGGAGCGCGCTGGTGGTCCCATGTGGCCGTGCTCGCCGATGACGCCCTCGAGGGGCGAAATACCGGCAGCCCAGGGCATCGCAAGGCCGCCGATTACGTCGCCGGCCAATTCGCCAATCTCGGCCTCAAGCCCGGCGGGTCCGAGGGATTCTTTCAGCCCGTCAAGCTCAGGTCCAAGAAAATCGACGAGACTCATTCGAGCCTGGCCTTGATCAGCGCACAGGGCGAGGAACCGCTCAAACTGGGCGACGACGCCATCATCGGCTCGCGGCTCGACCCCGCCGCCGCGATCGAGGCCGAGATGGTCTTTGTCGGGTTCGGGCTCGCAAGCGCGGAGGCTGGTCATGATGACTTCGAGGGGCTCGACATAAAGGGCAAGGTCGTGGTCTGGCTCTCGGGCGCTCCCGCCTCGATCCCGGGTGCCCTGGCCGCCCACATGCAGTCGACTGGCGAACGGGGCGATCTCATGCGAAAACTGGGGTCCATCGGCATGGTGGTGATCCCCAATCCCAAGAACATGGACATTCCCTGGGCTCGATCGAGCCTCGCCCGATTCATGCCCTCGATGAGCCTGGTCGACCCCGCCATGGATGACATGCGGGGGCTCTCGATCGGCGTGACCCTGAACCCCGCCAGGGCCGAGAGACTCTTCGCCGGCTCGGGTCACACGTTCGCGGAAATCCTCCAGGCCGCCGACTCGGGCAAGCCCTTGCCCCGATTCGCGATTCCCAAGCGGCTGAAGGCGACCGTGGCCGTCACGCGGGTCGATGTCGACTCGCAAAACGTGCTCGCGATCCTGCCGGGGAGCGACCCCAAGCTCAAGGACGAATACGTTGTGATGTCCGCCCACCTCGATCACCTGGGGATTGGCGAGCCGATCAACGGCGACGCGATCTACAACGGCGCGATGGATAACGCCTCGGGGATCGCGGCCATGCTGGATGTCGCGGCGATCCTCAAGGAATCGGGGGCCAAGCCGCGGCGGTCGATCCTGTTCGCGGCGGTGACAGGCGAGGAAAAGGGGCTCCTGGGCTCGCGCTATTTCGCCGATGCCCCGACCGTCGACCGCAAGTCGATCGTCGCCGACATTAACACCGACATGTTCCTGCCGTTGTACCCGCTCAAGCGGCTCACCATTTACGGGCTGACCGAGTCGGACCTGGGCGACGACGCCTCGGACGTGGCGACCTCACTGGGCGTTTCCCCCGAGCCCGATCCCGAGCCGAAGCGCAATGTATTTATCCGCAGTGATCAGTATAGCTTTATCCGCCGGGGAATCCCCTCGATCGCGCTCAAGGTCGGCTTCGCGAAGGGCTCGCCCGAGGCCGCCACCCAGAAGCGCTGGCTGACCGAGCGCTATCACGCCCCCTCCGACGATCTCAAGCAACCGGTCGACAGGCAAGCCGCGGGGGCCTTCGACGCCCTGGTCGCCAAGCTGCTCGAGCGGGTCGCCAACCGCGACCTTCGCCCGCGCTGGAAGGCCTCGTCGTTTTTCAAGCGGTTCGCGGAGTGAGCGGGCGATCCGCCGAGTCCTGGTCTCGCGCCGAATTGCCGCGGATCGCCGCCGGGGGAATCCACCGGGCGATCCGCGGTCAAGCGGGATGTCGATCGCCGGGCGGGGCGAGCCTTCTCAGGGCGACGTCTCGAGCGGCACGTTCCAGTAGGCGTCCGAGAGGAACCGAGACCAGCTCGCGATTCGTGCCCCGGTCGCGTCGTACAGGGGTTTCCAGGAGGGCCGAACGGGGGCTCGACGCAGTTTCATGCTCGCCTGATCCGGCGTGCGATTGGCCTTGCGGGCGTTGCAAGGGACGCACGCGAGCGCACAGTTTTCCCAGGTCGTTTGCCCCCCCTGGGAGCGCGGAATCACATGGTCGATCGTCAGCTCCTCGGTGCCAGGCTGGCATCCGCAGTACTGACAGGTCGAGTGGTCGCGCTTGAACAGATTTCGGCGGCTGAATGTTACAGTTTGATGCCGAGCCCGATCGTGCCGCGTGAGCGCGAGCACCTCCGGGACTCGCAGGTGGAATCGCACGGTTCGAATAAAGGGCTCGCCATCCTTGGGGGCTAGCTTTGCCCAGTCCGACCAGGTGTAAAGCTGATAATCATCGGGATCGATCACGAACGCCGCTTGGTTCCAAAGCATCACAAGCGCACGAGCGACAGGGGCCACGTGCACTGGCTGCCAGTGACGATTCAGGACGAGCGTCGGTCGCTGCAACACGCAGGCACTCATAAGAATCGACCTCAGGGCGAAATCGGAGGCTCGCGTCGGTCCCCACTCCCTGGCCGGAGTGGCTCCTCCGTGCGGATATCTTAAACAAGTGGAGCGTGCTCGTGCCAGTCTCGGCCAGGCTTGTTACAGTAGTCTCCGCGCCCGGTGCCAAGGTTCGCGGCTGGGCGAGGGGGTCATCGCGAACGACCAGGAGCGGCGACATGCGGGCCGAGATCGTCTCGATCGGAACCGAAATCACGAGCGGGCAATCGCTCGACACCAACAGCCGATGGCTTTCCCAGGAGCTGGCCGCCCTGGGCGTGACGACCGCGTTTCATACCACGATTTCCGACGATCTGGCCGACCATGTGCTCGCGATTCGCGCGGCCACCGACCGGGCCTCGCTGGTGATCACCAGCGGCGGCCTGGGCCCGACCCAGGATGACCTGGTTCGCGAGGCCCTGGCCCTGGTGGCCGACGTTCCGCTCGAGGAAGACGCCGAGAGCCTGGCGGCGATCATCGCGCTTTTCGCCCGCCGATCCCGCCCCATGCCTGAGCGAAATCGGACGCAGGCGCTGTTGCCGCGGGGCGCGGGCGCGCTGGCGAATCGCGTCGGGACGGCCCCTGGCGTCTGGATGCGGATCGGCCAATCGACCCTGGCCGCGCTCCCGGGCGTCCCCTCCGAAATGAAGGTGATGTTTCACGAACAGGTGGTTCCCCGGCTGCGCGAGGCGGGCTTCGTGAAAGGGGCGACCGCGTTCCAGAAGATCAATCTCTTTGGCAAGGGGGAGTCCGATATCGAGGCACTCGCGCTTGACCTCACGGCCCGCGGGCGCGATCCGGAGGTTGGCATCACCGCCAGCGAGGCCACCATCAGCTTTCGCATCGCCGCGACCCGAGCAACCGAGGCCGAGGCCAAGGCCGCCATCTTGCCCACCGCCGAGCTGATTCGCGAGCGATTTGGCGAGCTGATCCTCGGCGATGGCGACGTCGACGTGGCCCAGGCGCTTGTGACCGCGCTCGATCGGGCGAGCGCCACGATCGCGACCGCCGAATCGTGCACCGGCGGCTTGATCTCGGCCATGCTCACGGCGATCCCAGGCGTGAGCCGCTTTTTCCTGGGGGGCGTGACGTCCTATTCCAACGAGGCCAAGTCGAGCCTTCTGGGCGTGCCTCGTGACCTGATCGAGGCCCATGGCGCGGTCTCGCCCGAGGTCGCGGCGGCCATGGCCGTCGGCGCTCGCGATCGATTCGACGCCGACCTGGCCATTAGCTCCACCGGTGTCGCCGGCCCAGGCGGCGGATCACCCCAGAAACCCGTCGGCCTGGTCTACCTGGGCCTGGCCACACGCGCCGGCCTGGTCGAGACCCGGAAGCTGGAACTCGGGCCCGAGCAACCTCGCGACGTCATCCAAAAACGCGGGGCCAAACACGCCCTCAACTGGGCCAGGCTGGCCCTGGCAACGACCTGATCGGCCACTCCGCCCGACTCAGGGACGCAAGACCTCGACCGTCGGCTCATGATGCTCGCGCAGCCATCGGCTGATGTCATCCATCGGCGGCTCGCGATTGGGCGCGGGCAGATCGAGCACGCCCAGGAGCCTGTTCGCCAGATCCGCCCGCGAGCCCAGGCCGGCCGCCTGGACCTCGAGCGCCTTCCGCGCGAAGGGCTCGCCCGGCCGCTCGACCGCCTGGGCGAAAAGCGCGAGCGCGGCGATCATCGGGTCGTCGTTTCGCGCCAGCTCCTCCAGGGCGACCGGCGGGACGGAATAGCCGCGGATCACCCCGCGAACCAGATCGAGCTCGAGCGGTATTCGTAGCCAGCCTGGCCACCCCGGGCTCCGCGCGACCGCGAGCGAAAAGCCGCGGGGGTCGGCGCGCAACAGGTCGGTCGAGACCCCCTCGGCAAGCGCGTGGCGAGCGCGATCGGGGAGGGCCCGCTCAAGCGCCAGCTCGAGCCGCTGGTCATCGCCAAAACGCGGGCTTCGCGCCAACCGAGAGGCCGCCGCGAGTCGGTCCGGGAGTGGGGCTCGAACGTCATGCAACACATAAACATCACGCCAGACATCGCGGAGGGACCACGCCGCGTACCCGAACCAGCCGATCATGATCACGAGCACGACCAGCCCGCCGATCCCCAGGTAAAGCAGGCCGCCGTACTTCTCGCGCTGACCGAGCGGGGGAAGCTCG
>JAKBAP010000204.1 GCA_021808995.1 Planctomycetota bacterium
CGCGAGCGGCCCAGGCCGTGGTCCGAGGGTTCCTCGGGGTGTATCGCGGTGCTTTTTTTGATGCACCGGCGGCGGACCGAGTCCCTCGGACCGACGTGCCGTCAATGCACCACAAATCCCAGTCGATTTTCCCCTGTTGATCCAGTCGCAAATGCAAGAAGGAAGTCTCAGGACAGGCATTTGAGCCCTGACTCCTCGGTTGGCGCTTGCTAGCGTGGGTGGACTTCTTGAGGAGACGCTCCGATGACGATGGCTTGCTCGCGCCTGGTCGACCCTTCGGTGACTCTCTGGTGTCACCGAATCACGCGATGCGTGCGGCGGGAGCTTCGAAACACCTGTCAGGACATGCCTTTAAGCGATTGGGCGGCGATGCCGCAACCTGGCGGACACGGTTGGAGACGCTGCGAAAGAAGCATTTCGTAGGCCGGTTTTTCGCGGCGACGCGGCGGCGTCTGGTCGAGGTGGCCGAGCCATTGGGACTGCGTCGGCCGCCGAATCCGTGTGGCTGCTCAGCCCCCTGAGCCATGCGGAAAGGGGCCTTCGCGATTCCATTCGAGCTTGGAGCGTACGATTCCGCGCGAGTTTTAGGGGATCGATCGCGTTCGGCATCGTCCCCGCCGGGAAATCAAGGCGATCCGTGGCACGCCCCCGGCAATGCTTTTGACGCGGTATCCTGAGCGACCGGGACGATCCTGGTCGGCGAGCGAGATGAAGCGGACTCCGTCATGGCAGCCGATGGGGCTCGCTCGAGGATCAGGGCTTGGCCCGCTTACGACGGAGAAAGACCAGCCCGGCCAGCGAGAGAAGCGCGAGAACGATCGAAACATGGAGCGACCCGGGAAGCCTCCCGCCCAGGCCGTACGACGGTTCCGTCACTCCGGAAGCGGCGAGAGTGAACTGATCGGCCGGAATTGGGCCGAATTCGGTACTCACGACCTCGACGCCGAGCCTATTGACGACCTTACCCTTGGCATCCATGTCTTCGAATTCGGCCGAATCCAGCGTTGGGCTTGCCCGAGCGGGCTTGCTGAGCATCTCCCAGCGCTGGGAGAACGCTCTCACGCCCCCTTTCATCGACACGATTTCCCCGGCGATCAAAGCCAGATCCATCTTGGGATCGAGGTCCGCCTGGCAGTCCGCGAAATCCCAAGACGAATTCGCGTCCTCGCTGTTCTCACGGTACTTCACCCGGATCAGGGGTCTGCCGGCGAGGGTGATCCGCTCGACGGATCGGATTTCGGTCGACTTGCGGGTAAGGATCTCAACCAGTGGGAGGTCAATCAACGCATGCGGACCGAAGCAGAATGACGCGTTCTGGTGAATCGCGTTGATCATCCGCGCGTAACCCGTGTCCGGTCGCGAGGAGAGGAAGTCCAGTTCGGCCGAGGATTTCCCATCCCCACGCCGGTGTGCCTCGAACGAGACCGTGGGGGTCGCGACAATGACGCCGCTGGAGCCCGAGGTCAGCCCCTCGCGTGTCATCGTCGCCTTGACATACTTGCCCGAGGTGAGCAAAGTAACCTGGGTGGCGACCGTGTCGAGCCCGCTCCGTTCCATGCGCCGTCGGGCAATGACCTTGCTCTGGGAGTAGGCCCCATCCGCTCGCTCGCTCGCCTGTCGCAGCTTGCCGAGGAAATCCGCCGTGTTGATCGCCTGCCCACGCACCGAAAACGCGAGAGACCCGAGCAGGACAACAACCCCGAGCCTGGTTCCATGATTGCGGAGGCACCGCGAGCGTCGGGCTGGGATCAAGCTCACCGCTTGAGAATTCACCGTGCGCCGAAACCTCATGTGAATCGACCCCCTTCGTACCTGACCGACTGGATTGGCCCATTCAGAAGAGGATCCCTTGAGCAATTCCTTCTCGCCGATCTCGAGCAAGAAGTCCAGGATCTCTCTGACAACTGTAAGCGCGAGCCCAGCGCATGTCAAGCGTGGACCAACCGCATGACTGCTATCCGGCAATCGCGGTCGACGGCTAAGCTGATCGCGTGGTCGGATTCGGTGATTGGCGATGGGGGACGAGGATCATGCGCGTGGTCTTGCAGCGAGTGAGCCGGGCCTCGGTTGAGGTTGATGGGGCCTGTGTCGGGCGGATCGGCGTGGGGTGGCTGGTGCTCCTGGGCGTTGCCCAGGGCGACACCGACGCCGACGTGGTCTGGCTCGCCGACAAGGTCGTCAATCTGCGTGCGTTCGAGGACGACCAGGGCAAGATGAATCGGGCCGTCGGCGAGGTTGGCGGGGGCGTTCTTGTCGTGAGTCAGTTCACCCTGCTCGGCGATTGCCGAGGAGGGCGCAGGCCCAGCTTCACCGCCGCGGCCCCACCCGAGCTCGCCAACCGCCTCTATCTTGATTTCATCGAACTGATACGCAAGGCCGGACTGGAAACGGCCGCCGGCGTCTTCCGCGCTGACATGAAGGTCGAGCTCCTGAACGACGGGCCCGTCACCTTCATGTTGGATAGCAACAAGGCCTTTTGAACTGGGGAGTCGACCACGTGGCGAAATCCAATCCGAGGCCTTCTGGGCCTTACTTTCTTGGCCTTGACGTCGGAACCCAGAGTGTTCGGGCTGGTTTTTTCGATGGCCAGGGGGTCGCGGTCGCGTTTGGGGTCTCCGGGCTCGAGACGACGTACCCTCGCCCCGGCTGGGCCGAGCAAGACCCCGCCGATTGGTGGCACGCCGCGCGAAAGGCCGTCTCGCTGGCCATGAGGGCCGCCGGTTTGACGGCCGACCAGGTCGCCGCGATCGGCCTCGATTGCACGGCGTGTACCGTCGTCGCCTGTGACCTTGAGGGCAGGCCATCCCGAAAGGCCCTGCTGTGGATGGACCAACGATCCGCGCTCGAGGCCGAGACGATCAGCCAGACCCGCGACCCCGTATTGCGGTACGTCTCCGGCCGCGTCTCGCCCGAGTGGATGCTGCCGAAGGCGCTCTGGCTCAAGCGAAACGAGCCGGATGTCTACCAGCGATCGCCCCGGATCGTCGAGTGTACCGACTGGATGATGTATCAACTTACCGGCGAATGGACGCTGTCCCTGAACCACGTGGCCGTGAAATGGAATTACGCCCGGCCCGACGGCGGCTGGCCGGTTGGACTCTTGAAGGGGGTCGGGCTCGAGGAGCTTCTGGGCAAATGGCCCGAGCGGATCGTGCCGCTGGGCGCTGGCGAGGCGGGACTATCCCCCCGCGCCGCCGGCGAACTGGGGCTCGCGCCCGGGATTCCGGTCGCCCAGGGAGGCATTGACGCCTACCTCGGCATGCTCGGCCTGGGGGCGACCCAGGATGGCGACGTGGCCGTCGTCGTTGGTTCCAGCACCTGCCACCTGGCGCAGTCCAAGGCTGGCGTCCTGGGTTCGGGAGCGGCCGGCTGCTATCCCGACGCCACCGTCCCCGGCCTGTATACCCTTGAGGCCGGCCAGACCGCCACCGGCTCGATCCTCGACTGGTATCGCCGCCACTTCGCCGCTGACCAGACCCGTGCCGCCGAACAGCGTGGCGACTCGGTCTACGCCGTCCTCGACGAGCTCGCCGCCGCCGTTCCGGCTGGTTCCGATGGACTCATCGTGCGCGACGACTGGCAAGGCAATCGCTCACCCTATAAAAACCCCGCCGCCCGCGGCGCGATCGTTGGCCTCTCGTTGGCGCATGGACCGGGCCACGTCTTTCGCGCGATCTACGAGGCGACCGCCTGCGGCACCCGCCACATCCTGGCCGACGCCGCCGCCCATGGGCTCGCCGTCGACCGGATCTTCCTGGGCGGCGGGGGGGCGAAATCCAGCCTCTGGCTCCAGATCCACGCCGATGTCCTTCAGCGCCCGATTCACGTCCCCAAGGAAAGCGAAGCGTGTGCCTTGGGCTCGGCCATGGCCGCCACGATCGCGGCCGGCGTCCACGCCGACTGGGATCAGGCGGCCAAGGCCATGGTCCAGTTCGAACGCGAGGTCGAGCCCAACACGGCGAATAAAGCCGCATATGATGATTTGTTTGATCGCTATGTCTCGCTCTATCGGAGGCTGAACGAGCCGGCCCTCTTGGGCTGAGGTCACCCCTTGGGCTCGAGGGGCCTGGCGGGTGCTCCCACGACCGTTTGACCTGGGGCGACGTCGTGGTTTCTGGTCACCACGGCGTTGGCCCCCACCACGGCCCGCTCGCCAACGGTGACGGGGGCGACCATGATCGCCCCAGCTCCGAGCCTCGCGTGGTCGCCTATGGTCGTTCTCGACTTGCGTTCGCCGTCGAAATTGGCCGTCACGGCGGTCGCGCCGATGTTGACCCCCTTGCCGATGGCGGCGTCGCCGAGATAGGCCAGATGGCGGGCGAGCGTCCCCTCGCCCAGGGTCGAGCGATTGATCTCCACGAACGCGCCGACCTCGACGCCGTCCTCGAGCACCGTCCCGTCTCGCAGATGGGCGAACGGCCCGACGCGGCATCGAGCGCCCACGCGCACCCTCCCGCTGATCACCGTATGGGGGTGGATCACGGTGTCGGGGCCGATGGTTGCCCGGCCGTCGATGTGGGTGCTTTGGGGGTCGATCAGGGTGACTCCCTCGGTCATCCAGTGGTCGTTGACGCGGCACCGCATGATGGCCTCCGCCTGGGCGAGATGCTGGCGGGAGTTGACCCCGAGCACGTCATCAGGCGAGAGCACGTTGAGCGCGGTCACCTTACGCCCCAGCGACATCAGGATGGCGGGCGCGTCGGTGAGGTAGTATTCGCCCTGAGCGTTGCCCGGGTCGAGCCGATCGAGCACGTCCCAGAGGCCGGGGAGCTCGAAGACGTAGCAACTGGGGTTAACCTCGGCGAGCGCGCGTTCCTCTGGGGTGCAATCGCGTTCCTCGACGATCCGCAGGAACCGACCGGCGGCGTCTCGAAGGATCCGGCCAAAGCCCGTCGGGTCGGGAAGGATCGTCGAGCCCAGCAAGCACGCCGCTTGCTCGGCCCGCTGGCGCTCAAGTAGGTCGGCCAGGGGCTCGGGACGAAGAAGCGGCTCATCCCCCACCAAAACGAGCGCGGGCCCATGGTAACCCTCGAGCAGCCCCCGGCAAACCTTGACGGCGTGACCGGTGCCCAGTTGCTCGGTCTGGGTCGCGAAGACCACGTCGTGATCGTCGGCCAGGCAAGACCTGACCGATTCCGCGTCGTAGCCGACCACCACCACGATCCGTTTCGCGCCGGCGCCTCGCGCCGCGTCGACGACGTAGTGGATCATCGGCCGCCCGCTGACCTCGTGCAGAACCTTGGCCTTGTCGGATTTCATCCGCTTGCCCTGGCCGGCCGCCAAGATGATCGCCACGGGTCCATTCATCGGGATTGTCGCTCGGGAAGGAACAATCGTTCGGCCACGGCCCCGCGGGCGGGCTCGGACTCATGATAGAAACCGCCTCCCAAGTGCGTCAAACTCGGAGGATCCTGGTCGCGATTCGTTTTCTCCTTGATGAGCGTGGATGGGGGCGACATCCCGGTCAAGGTCCCTCATGAACACTCCGGATCGTATCGGCGACGCGGGTGGCCGCGATTGAGTTGTCAAGCCGCCGGTCAGCCGTCACGAATCGACCACCGACCTGGATCGCCAGCGCGAGATCGAGACAATCGTAAACACCGCGGCGGCTCCCGTCTCACCCCCAGATGTCCGAGGTCGAATCGCCGGAGGGAAACCGCATCTCATGGGCGCGGGCCGGTCCGTCGGGCTCAGCGCCGAAATCCACCAGGAATCGCTCGTCGAGAGCAAGCCCCCCCTTGTCGGTGTCGACATCGAGCTTGATCATCAGCGAGCCCTCCTTGCCGATCCTGGGGTAAAACTGGTTGTCCCAGCCGCTCACCAGCGAGTCGGTCACGTACAGCCGCTTTCCGTCCAGGCTGAGCTGCAGCATCTGAGGCCCCCCCCGGGCGCGCTTGCCGCGGATCATGGGCGCGTTACCAATCACGCCCCCGAGCCAGACCTGACCCGTCAGACGAGGCTTGGACGGATTCGAAATGTCGTACTGCCGCACATCCCCCTGAAGCCAGTTCGAAAAATAGAGCCAGCGGTCGTCCATCGAGACCACCAGGTCGCTGATCAAGCCTGGCACGGGGAAATCCCAGCCCTTGACAACCTTTCCCTCGACCTCGACGACCGGTTCCGCCTTCCAGGCGTCGCCGTCTTTATGAAAGTGCCACAGAACGCTCGAGAGCGCGGCCCCGACAAACCCATGGGCGCTCGTCGGGTCGTGGTGGAACCGCACCTCGAGCGGGATCAGCCCCTTCTCGCCCAGGTCGATACTCTGGGTGATCGACCCCTTGGACCAATCCCAGAAATGTAGGTGCCGGCCGTATTTGCCGGCTTTCACGTCCTCGAGCTTGAAACCCGGTCGAGTCGTCCTGGGCGCTCCCCATTCGCTGCTGACCATCACGTTATGCTGGGGCTGATACCAGAAATCATAATTGAAATTCATCCCCTTGAGATCGGTTTCCCATCGGCCGGCGACCTCGAAGGCATCGTCGAGGAGCAGGAATCCCCCCGGCCCCTCGAGCGCTTCGTTCCCCAGCATCGAGATCATGATCCGGCCGTCCGCCAGGCAATGGACGGTATGCGGGGCCTTCAGCTTTGTTTTTCGGACGATCTCCTCGGGCTCAATGATCTTGTGAAACCTGGGCGCTCGCGGATCGATCGTATCGATGATGTGAATCCGCCCCGAGACCAACCCCGGCACGACCAGATAACGGCGAGCGCGGGTCCCGTGGCAGCTCCCGCAGGCGTTCCAGCCAAAGTGGTGGAGCTCATCGCCGAGATTCGGCATCGCGAGCCGATGGACGACCCGCGAATACGTGCTGGACGAGGGATCGAGGTCGACCGTCGCCAGATAGTCGGGCTTATTGACCCCGGTTCCAGTATGGATGCCCATGACGTAGGCTACGGTTTCCGGGGGCGACTTGCGTGCCTCCACCGGCGAGGCAAACGTCCGGTCGTCGGCGGCGAAGCTCGGTCGGCAAAGGGTCATCGCGGCCGAGGCGGCAAGGAATTGTCGACGGTCCATGGTTTGTCCTCGGGTCGGGCTCGGGGATTCGAATCTCATGGACCAGTCTAACCGAGCGAGTTCCCAACAATCACCGTGAACCTTGAACGATCGAGGGGAATCTGTCAGGATGTCCGCGTTGATTTGGGGTCCGTCGATCGGTCTGGCCGCTCGTTCCCGAGTCCCGAGGAGCCGTCGAATGTCGCTGACAACCGCCGAGGTCGCCAAGGTCGCCGTGCTCGCTCGGTTGCGCCTCTCGCCCGACGAGCTTGGCCCCTTCACCAGCCAGCTCAACGCCATCGTCAACTACGTCGCCCAGCTCCAGGAGCTCGACACGACCGGCGTCGAGCCCCTGGCCCACGGAGTCGATGTTCGCAATGTCTTTCGTGACGACGTCCGCGGGCCCTCCCTCGAGCGCGAACAGGCGCTCGCGAACGCCCCCAGGCGAAACCAGACCGGCTTTCTCGTCCCCGCCGTGCTGGATTAGCCCGAGTCGGTCCACGAAAACCAACGATTTGGCGGGGCCTTGGATTTCGAGCCCGCTCAAGCCACGAGGATGTCTGATCGATGAGCCAGGTCGCCGACACGGCGTTGACACTCTTGGAGCGATTGAAAACCGGCGAGACCACGGCCGAGGAGGTCGCGTCCAGGCTGCTCGCCAGGGCGGAAACGCTCCGCGCGCTCAATGTGTTTGTCCATCTCGACGGTGATCGCGTGCTCGAACAGGCCCGCGCGATCGACGCCAGGCGCAAGGCCGGCCAACCCGTCGGCCCCTTGGCCGGCGTGCCGGTCGCCATCAAGGACCTGCTCTGTGTCGAGGGCGAGCCCACTACCTGCGGCAGCAAGATGCTCGCCGGCTTTCGACCCCCCTACGACGCCACCGTGATCAGCCGCCTCAAGGCGGCCGGCGCGGTCCTTTTTGGCAAATGCAACATGGACGAGTTCGCCATGGGCTCGTCCACCGAAAACAGTGCCTACGGGCCCACCCTCAATCCCTGGGACCAGGAGCGCGTGCCCGGCGGCTCGTCGGGGGGGTCAGCGGCGGCCGTCGCCGCCGACCTCTCGCCGTTATCGCTCGGATCCGACACCGGCGGCTCGATCCGCCAGCCCGCCGCCGTCTGCGGCGTGGTCGGGCTCAAGCCAACCTACGGACGCGTCAGCCGATATGGCCTGATCGCCTTCGCCAGCTCGCTCGACCAAATCGGACCCTTCGCCCACGACCTTCGCGACACCGCGCTCCTACTCGGCGTCATCTCCGGAAAAGACCCCAAGGACGCCACCAGCGTCGACGCTCCGGTGCCGGATTACCTGGCGACCCTCGATCAGCCCCCCGCGAGACTCAGGGTCGGCGTCGTCCGCGAGTTTTCCGGCGAAGGGCTCGATCCCGAGGTCGGCGCGGCCATCGAGGAGGCCGTCCGCGTCTATCAAAGGGCAGGCGCGACCATCGTCGACATCTCGCTGCCGCATACCAGGTACGGCGTGCCGGCCTATTACCTGGTCGCCCCCGCCGAATGCTCGAGCAATCTCGCCCGCTACGACGGCACCACTTACGGCCACCGAGCAACCGATTTTTCCCCGAAGTATCCCGGCGAGGAAAACCTCCCGCCCCTCCTGCGCATGATGATGGCCAGCCGATCCGAGGGCTTCGGGGCCGAGGTCAAGCGGCGAATCATGCTGGGCACGTTCGCCCTCTCGGCGGGATACGCCGATCAGTATTACAATAAGGCCCTCCAGGTCAGGCGTAGGATTCGCGAGGATTTCGACGCGGCCTTCGAAAAGGTCGACGTCCTGATCGGCCCAACGTCACCCACCCCCGCGTTCAAGCTGGGCGAGCGAACCGCCAACCCCCTCGCGATGTACCTTTCCGATATCTATACCATTACCGCCAACCTGGCCGGGATCCCGGGCCTTTCGATCCCCTGCGGGCTGACCAAGGCCGGCCTACCGATCGGGCTTCAGCTCCTGGCACCCGCGTTCGCCGAGCAATCACTGCTCCAGATCGCTCGGGTGTTCGAGAACGCGACCGACTGGCACACCCGGCGACCAAGTCTTTCCTGAATGAGTCGAGACATGGACTACCAGATCATCATCGGCCTCGAAATCCACGTGCAGCTCGAGACCGAGAGCAAGATGTTCTCCTGGAGCGGGACCGATTTCGGCCTCCCACCCAATACCCAGACCGATCCGGTCTCGCTGGGACTGCCCGGGACCTTGCCGGTCATGAACCGCCGCGGCTTCGAGCTCGCGCTCAAGACGGCGGTCGCCCTCGGGGCCAAGATCGCCCCGTTCACCAAGTGGGATCGTAAGAATTACTATTACCCCGACCTTCCCAAGAACTATCAGATCAGCCAGTACGACCTTCCTTTCTCCAAGGGGGGGGCCCTCGACATCCCGGTCCGCAAGG
>JAKBAP010000205.1 GCA_021808995.1 Planctomycetota bacterium
CACGGCCACCACCTAACGGAATGTACAGATAGTCGCGCAGCCATTGCGACAGGCTGATATGCCAGCGGTTCCAAAAATCGCGGGGACTGGTCGCGAAGTAGGGAAGATTGAAATTGAGCGAGAGCTCAAAGCCCAGGCACCGCGCGACGCCCCGAGCCATGTCGGTGTAGCCCGAGAAGTCCCCGTAAATCTGGAACGCGAACGCATAAACGGCGAGGATCGCCTGACCACCGTCCAGGGACTGCCGGTGCCCGAACAGCTCGCTCACGAGGGTCGCCAGGTTGTCGGCGACGACGACCTTCTTGAACAGGCCCCAAAAGATCAAATACGCCCCGGACTGAAATTGGGCGAAATCAAACCGCCGCCGGTTGGCGATTTGTGGGAGCAACGTCGTCGGCCGCATGATCGGCCCCGCGACCAGATGGGGAAAGAACGAGACAAAGGCCGCGAACTGGACCAGATTGCGGGTCGGTTTCAGGTCGCGACGGTAGACGTCGATCACGTAGCTCATCGACTGAAATGTATAAAAGGAAATGCCAATCGGCAGCACGACTCGCAGGTGGGCGACCGGGATGCCAACCCCCAGGCGAGAGAGCAAATCATGGAGGCTTTCGGCGAAGAAATTGAAATACTTGAAATAGGCCAGCACGGCCAGGTTGAGCGTCATGCTGAGGGCGACGATCGCCTTGCGCCGGCCTGGCGATTGGACATGATCGACCCAGAGCCCACAGGCGTAGTCCATGACCGTCGAGAGGACGAGAAGCGCCAGGAACCGAGGGTTCCACGACGCGTAGAAATAATACCCGGCCGCCAGCAAAAACACGTTTTGCAGCCGATGCGCCCGGCCCAGAAGCCAGTAGCACGGGACGACGATCGCGAAAAAACATGCGAACGCGGTTGAGTTAAAGACCACGATCCCGTCCCTCCTGGACTTGATGATCGCCTAGGTTTTCCCCGATTCGGGTCGTTCCGTCAATCGCGGCTTGGCGTCCTCGCGGCCAAAACGTAGGGCGAGAGTCTACTGCTGATCTCGGTGTCAACCCAGAGCTGGTCGCCAGGGCCACGAGGATCTGTAAGCTCCGTGGAACCCGTTGGCGGCGACCTTTTCAATGAGATCGTGGGTCTTCTGGAACGCGAGTACGAGAACTACTTGCTCTTTTCTCGGGGTCCGATCGTTGAGACGCTCCACCATGAGGTGAGCCACGCGCGCCTGAAGGGGATTCGGGGCATCCCAAGGCTCCGATCCCAGGAGCAGGCTCCCTTCACGATGAACCTGAAAACGGCCTCGATGCTCCATCGAAATCCCACGGACGATGCTTTTAAGATACACTTCGCTAGAAGTTTAGCAAGAGGATCCCTGACGACACAACCCTTGATCTCTCAAAGGTTTGGAAGACGTTTAGACGCGGAATCGTCGGCTGGACTTGATCGCGCGCTCCACGAAGGGAGTCGTCAGGCCGACCAGTCTCACGCCAGCAGCCCCGAGATGACCTTTCCGGCCACGTCGGTCAGGCGTCTGTCAGCGCCGTTGTGGCGGAAGGTGAGCTTGGTGTGATCGAGCCCTAATAAGTGCAAGACCGTGGCGTGAAAGTCGTGGACGTCGACGACGTTCTCGACCGCCTGATAGCCCAGCTCGTCGGTCGCGCCAAAGCTCGTTCCTCGCTTGACGCCCGCCCCCGCCATCCACGCGGTAAACCCCTTGGGGTTATGGTCGCGGCCCTGGGCCCCCTTTTGAAACGTGGGCATCCGGCCGAATTCCGTCGTCCACACTAGGAGCGTGTCGTCCAGTAGACCTCGGGCCTTGAGGTCCACCAGCAAGGCCGCCGCCGGCTGATCCAGCACGGGCCCGTGGCGCTCGTAATCGCTCTTGATCCGTTGATGACCGTCCCAGTTTTGAACCCCCTCGCCCATCGCGAACGCGCCATTGTAGAGCGTCACGAATCGCACCCCTCGCTCGATCAACCGCCGCGCGAACAGACAATTCCGGGCGAAACCCGCCTTGATCGGATTGACGTCGTCGACCCCATAAAGCGCCCGGGTCGCGGGGCTCTCCGCCGCCAGGTCGCCGGCCTCCGGCGCTGACGTCTGCATCCGGCCCGCGAGCTCGTAGGCCGCGATCCGAGCGGCCAGATCCGAATCGCCAGGCGATTGGGCCAGATTCACCTGGTTGAGCTCGCGCAAGAACGAGGCCGCCCGGCGATCGGCCTCGGCGTCGATCCCGGCGGGGCGGGCGAGGTGCTCGATCGGCCGGTCCGCGCCCCACGCCGTTCCCTGGCTGTAGGCCGGCAGGAAGCCATTGGACCAGTTCACCGGACCCTGTTGCGGAACCCCTCGAGGATCGGGGATCGCCACGAACGCCGGCAGATCGTGATTAAGCGTCCCCAGCGCGTACGAAACCCATGCCCCCATGCTGGGCGCGCCCTCTCGGGTGAATCCTGTGCTCATATAAATCTCGCCAGGCCCGTGCGTGTTCGTGCGCGAGGTCAGCGAATGGATGAAGCACATGTCGTCGACCAGGTCGCCCAGTCGCGGCAGCAGGTCGGAAACGTGCTTTCCGCACTTGCCCTTGGGGCGGAATTTCCAGGGGCTCTGGGCGAGATTCCCATTTTCACCCTGAAAGGTGACGACCTTGCCGCCGTGGGAATCAGGCAGGGGCCGGCCATGCATCTGGATCAGCTTGGGCTTATAGTCCCAGGTGTCGAGATGACTGACCGCTCCCACGCAAAACAGGTGAATCACCCGCTTGGCCCGGCCCGGGAAATGGGGTGCCCTGGGCGCGAGCGGGTCGAAAGGGGCGGCCGCGACCGAGCGCTGATCGTTCTGGAGCATCCACGAAAGCGCGATCGCCCCCAGTCCGCTTGAGAATGAGCCCAGGAATCGCCGTCGATCGAGCCAGTCGAGCCCCGTCGGTGAGATCATGGGATTGTCGCTTTCTCCGAGGTGGAGGGCCTCATGGCAGGGTCAGGAACTCGGAGGAGTTATAAAGCACGCGCCCCAGCGCGGCCGGCGAGTCGTGCTCGATTAGCGCCACCGCGCCGGCTTCCTCGCTAGTGGTTGGAGCGCGGCCCAGGGTGATAAGAAAGAGTCGTGACACGACCTCGCGGGGTTCGCCACCGACCTCCCGACGGGCTCGCTCGGCGAGCGCGGCGGCCCTCTCCAGGACGAATTCGCTATTCCAGAGCGCGAGCGCCTGGGGCGCGGTCGTGGAGACGGTGCGATTCGGGGTGGTCTGGGCGGCGTCGGGACAGTCGAACACGCCAAACGTGCCATCGAGCCGGCTCCTCGGACGCAACTGATAGACCATGCGGCGAAACGTGCCCGGGCCGAGATGCTTGAGCGGGTTGTAGACGGCCACGTAGTTTGTATTGGGCTCCCAGATGGAATAACTTGGCCCGCCGATCGTCGACCTGAGCTCGCCGCTGGTGAAGAGCATGGCGTCGCGAATCGCCTCGGCCTCGAGCCGCCGGGGCTCGTATCGCCACCGCAAAAGCGCCCCTGAGTCGCGCGCTTGACCCCGAGCGCTGACCGCCGAGGCCTGGCGATAGGTGCTTGAAAGCATGATCAGGCGATGGAGCGGCTTGAGCCGGCCGCCGTTTCGGACAAGCTCGCCGGCCAGCCAATCGAGCAGCTCGGGGTGGGTCGGGGGTGAGCCCAGGGCTCCAAAATCGTTGGGCGTCGAGACCAGACCGCGTCCCATGTGATATTGCCAGACCCGGTTCGCGAGCACGCGGGAGGGAAGCGGGTTGCGAGGGTCGGCGAGCCACGCCGCGAGCGCCCGCCTGCGCGCGGGCTCGGGGGACGACTGATCGAGCGAAAACCGGGGCGAGACGACCGATAGCGACGCCGGCGCGACCAGGTCCTTGGGCTGGGCGGGGTCGCCACGCGCCAGCAGGCGTGTCGGAGTGGGCGTGTCAAAGATCCCCGAGTAGACCGAATCGGGCCTGGCGAGCCGCTTTGATCGTTCGCGCAACCAGGATCGCCGATCGAGCAACGCCTGGGCCTCCCTGGAGACCGCCGGCGAGGGTGGATTGGTCGTTGCTCCGTCACGGACCCGGTCCGCGCTCGACGCGACGACACGCCATTGACCGGCATCAAGGGCGACCTCGATTCGATAGGATACGGCCAACCGATCGCGATAAACGCCGGCCCGGTCGCGCGACCAGATCACCCGATCGATCCGGGCGGGCGCGGCCAGCTCGATCCGAGCCCAGCCTTTTCCCTTTTCACCGGAGATCCAGCTCCGCTCGTTGGACTCCCGACCGTCGTTCAAGTGGCCAATCTGGTGCCGTGGATCACCCGCGTAGGCCGACGACGCCGACGCCTTGGCCCCCTGGGCCGCGCTGCCAAGATTGACCCCAGGCTGGTCGGGTCCACGAACCTCGAGCTCGTCGAGACACGGCTCGGACCCGTCGTTCGTGCTCATGATCTGAAATCGGATGAACCGGGCACGGACGGGCTCGAATCGATCGATGTCGTGAACCGCGTCGACAGCCGCTCGAGTAGGCCGCGAGGCCAGCGGCTGGGCCAGCGGCTCAAAGCCGTCCAGCGAATCCTCGACACGACCCAGCTCGCGGTTGACTTGCTCAAGCTCGGCCAGCCGATCCTGATCCGGAATCAGCGAGAGCACCCGCTCGCCGTGCTTGACCCCGGCGAAAACCGCCTGGAGCGCGTAATAATCGCGCTGCGGGATCGGATCGAATTTGTGGTCGTGACACCGCGCGCACTGGACCGTGAGCCCCAAAAAGGTCGAGCAGGTCGCCGCGATGACGTCGTCGAGGTCGTCCATGCGTTGCTGGAGCATCCCCTCGGGGGTCGCGTTGCCGACGCCGTCGTGCGTCCCGGCGACCAGGAACCCGGTAGCCGCGGACGCCAGGCCCAGGGCACCCGCGTCGCCCGCGATCTGGTCGCGAATGAACTCGGGATAAGGGAGGTCGTGATTGAAGGCTTGAATCACATAATCACGATAGGGCCATGCGTTATATCTTGGCATATTGGTTTCATAGCCGTGGCTCTCGCCAAACCGTGCGACATCGAGCCAATGCCTACCCCAGCGCTCGCCATGGCGGGGCGACGCGAGGAGCCGATCGATCAGGCGTTCATAGGCGTCGGGTCGTGGGTCGGCCAGGAACGCCTGGATCTCGCCCGGGCTGGGCGGGAGTCCGGTGAGATCGAGCGTGGCGCGCCGGATCAGGACACGGCGATCAGCCTCGGGGGCGGGTTCGATCGCCTCGCTTTCGAGCCGGGCGAGAATGAACCGGTCGACGGCGCTTCGGGGCCACGAGCCGTTCTTGACCGGCGGCGGTGTCGGCCGTGCGATGGGCCGCAGCGACCAAAGCGCGCCGGCATCGGCCGAGGCGGGCTTGAGGGGTTCGCGGTCATAGACGGCTCCCGTGGCGATCCAGGCGCGAATGGCCTCGATTTGCCCCTTCGCGAGCGGATTCTTGGGGGGCATTTCGCCCGATTCGACCTTGGCCAGGAGCTCGCTCTCGGCCGGCTTGCCCGGAACGATGGCCAATTCCCCGCTCGACCCGCCGGCAAGGGCCACGGCCCGCGTCGTGAGGTCCAGGCCCCCCTTCTTGCGATCGCTGGAATGGCACGAGAGGCATCGCGAGGCCAGGATCGGCGCGATCTCACGGCGAAAGAACCCCGCGCCGTCCCCATCGCCCCCCTTGGCCACGCCGCCCGCGAGCACGGCCAGACCAACCAAGCACCACATCAGTCGACGCGGAAGCAGCATCACTTCCCCTCTCCGCGGACGGGAACACGGCCAACCTTGTGTTTAACATATGGCAAACAAGGTGAGCCGTCAATCGTGGGTCGGTTGAAGAGACCACGCGAGGCCGGCCAGGCTCGCATGCCGGGGATGTTCGCGAACGCCGGTGACATCACACCGCCGTTGCGTGAGGGACGGCTTGTTATTCGGCTCGATTCGCCTTGACGATTTCCCAGGGCTTGGAAGAATCCACGGTTCGCGGGGATGGTTTGATCGCGGATTCCCCCGCGAGCCGTTCGGTCTTGGAGTCAGGCATGCCGCATGGACCGTGGGATTGGTTCTTCGTGATCGCCGCCGTGGCGGGGCCGGGTCTGTTCGTCGTTCGGCGGCCGAAACGCGAACTGGCCGTGATCCTCGCGATCGTGAGTCTGATTTACGTCGGGGCGGTCACGCTTTCCTCGCCCGATTCCACGCCCGAGGGGGCCGCGGTCGGGCTCGTCGCCCTGCAACTCGCGATCGCGTTCGCATGGCGAAATCACGCCGACGCCATTCGCGCTTGGCTTCGATCACGGGGATGGCTCGCGGGACTGACGGCGGCGTTTCTGCTCGTCGTTCCGCTTGGTCTTCTGGAACGGGCTGCTCGCGTACTGACGGATCTTGGTGTTCTGAAATACCATCGGGCGATCCAGACCGTTTGGCGTGGGGGTGACGACGACTGGCGGATGGCCACCATCACCGGCGACGACAATCGCGAGCCCGACCCCGTGCTGTTGTGGCGCCCGGCCGCGCGAAAGCCGTTCTCGAGCCAGCGATTCAAAAGCCCGGTGGTCGCCCTACCCAAACCGGCCGGCGTGATTCGCGTGATGTGCTACGGAGATTCGCTCACGGACGGTCCGCGCAAGGGGGGCTGGCCGACATGGCTGGGGACGATCCTCGCGAACCAATTCCCCGGGCGCTCTTGCGAGGTTCTGAACGCGGGCGTCGCCGGGTATTCGTCGCATCAGGGGCTGCTCCGTTTTCTTCAAGAAGTCGACATCTATCAACCCGATCTGGTGGTCGCGTCGTATGGGTGGAACGACGTGGCCGAGGCCGCGGGCCCGCCAGATAAGGATTTCAAGATTCCTCCCTGGCCTCTCGTGATGGGCCAACGGCTGCTGGTCCGCTATCGAGCCTATCTTGTGCTCATGGAATACACCCGGAAATCGAGCTCGACCGCTCCGCCCGCGCCCGCCGAGCACGTTCGCCCCCGGGTCAGTCTCGAGGATTACCTGGCCAATCTCGAGCAATTCGAGGTCGAGGCGCGGAAACGGGGAGTCCCGATCCTGTTCATGACCCGACCACACAAGCTCGAGCCTCGCGAGCTCGCCCAGAACCCCGGCTGGCGCGGCCTGGTGCCGAGCTATAACGACGCCCTTCGCAAGTGGGCACGCGACCGCCATGCGCCACTCGTCGACGCCCAGGCCTACTTTCAACAACAGCCCGCCGAGGTCTTCGTGGACGAATGCCACTTCTGGCCCGCTGGATACGAGGCGCTGGCACGGCTGGTCGCGTCCGCGATCCATGCCCGGCCCGACGGCTCGATCGAGGTCGGCGCGGAGGCCGTCGCCGTCCGCGCGGAAGCGAAGACTCGCAAATAGGTCGGTGAAGAGAATCCACGATCCCCGCGTTGGACGTCGGCTCCTGGCTACGATCGCACTCCAAACGCCGGCGGGACGAGGTCGCCATGCCCGAGGTTTTGGTTCGTTATCTTGAAGCGGACCTTGATGAGCGACTCAAAGCCCGAGCCCAGGACGGCGGACGATCCTGACACGCTGAGCTCAAGCTCATCCTGGAGCAGGCGGCCCGGCAAGCTTCAGTTCGGCCCTCGCGGGCGGAATACCGAGCAATGGCGGATCGGACCGAGCCTCCCTGGGAGACCAGCCTCAGTCTGACAGTACCGCGTCGCTGGCCGAGGACCGGGAGAGGTGAGCGAGTCCTGGGACCGCGGGCGTCCCGGCCGCGCGGATGCCAGCGGAGGGGACGCCCGCGGTCCCAGGGAGTGCGATTCGAATCCGAGGAAAACCCTCGTCGATCATATGCCGAGCAAGTCGAGGATCTCGTGTGGCTTGAGGTCCTGTTCCAGCCTCAGACAGCGAGCCCAGATCTGGTCGCCGCGCTTGCGGCCCAGGACGGGGTCGACGAGCCCGTGGAATTTCCCCGCGAGCTGTGAATCCGAGAGCGGATTCTTGTCGTGGCCGGGGGGAAATGAGCACTCGGCGACGAGCGACGAGCCGTCGTCGAGAGCGACGGTCACGCGGTTGGGAATGCCGGCGGGGTATCCGGCGGTGAGCTTGGGGTCCTCGACGATGGTCGTGCGCGCGACCAGATCGAGCAGGGCTGGGTCGGCGAGGCGTTCGGGGGTGAACTGGCGAGCGGCGACCTCGCCGTCGACGAGGGCGACGGCGGTGCAATAAGGGAGGCTATGATCGGCCGTCTCGCGGGTTTGAGGGTGCCATTTCTCGGGATCCTTGCCGATGATTTCGACGGCCGTCTTGAAGGTGGCGATTTCGATCGAGCGGATGCGACCTGGGTCGCCGATGCCGGCCCTGAGCTCGAAAGCCGCGGCGATGGCGGATTGGCTGTGATATTCCGCGGGGACAAACTTGATCGAGGTCCTTGGGAGCATCCAGTCAGAGCCCAAGGGTCCGCCGAGCTTGGGAAGTTCCAGAGGGCCGGAGACTTGCTCGAAAAAGCCCATCTCACCCTCGAAAAGCGGGCGAGGGCCAGAGAGCCCCTCGGCGGCGAGCATGGCGGCGAAGACGCCGTTGCGCGCGGCGAAGGCAAACGCGCAGCCCTTCCACATCGACAGCTCGCCGGCGCGGGTGAGGCGAAGGGCGGTCCCGGTCGTGCCCGCGATGCCCAGGGCGTTCACGGTCTGTTCGTGCGTGAGGCCCATCAGCCTGGCGGCGGCGAGGGTGCTGGAGATCGAGCCGTAGGAGGTGTGGTCCCAGCCGCGGGCGCGGATGCTCTTGGCGTCGCAGAGCCGGCACTGGACCTCGTAGGCGATGGCGGCGGCGGTGATCCAGGCTCTGCCATTGGCCCCGACGGCCTCGCCGGCGGCGGCGACGGCGGCCCAGTTGTCGCTGGGATGGGCCGGCTCGAGCGAGAGATAGGTGTCATTGCAATCGAGATAACGAACGTGGACACCGTTCGAGAACGCGGCCCAATCGGGGGTCGAGCATCCGCCGCCGATCAAACGCGCCGAGGGCGCGCCGGCGAATCGGGCGGCGACGCGGCGGGCGATGATCGGAGCGGGCTCGTGCAGGGCTCCGACGGCGCATCCCAGGGCATCGACCAGGCGACGGCGGGCCTCGACGACGACCTCGATCGGCAGGTCGTCATAACACACCCGCAGGGCGAACTCCGCCAATCGATCCGCGAGGAAGTTCGGATGCCCGTCAGTCACTGGCGCGCCTCGATTCCAGAAAAAACCCATGAGCCAAAGCGCCAACGCGCATGCCTGATGATGCGCGGCGCGGGACGCCCCGGCAAGACCGCGCCGGGGCGAATTCAAGGGGCGGTCACGGTCGCGGCCTCGGCCGTCGTGGGCTTGGCCAGCGGCACTGGTGGCTTATCAGCCCCAATGTGC
>JAKBAP010000206.1 GCA_021808995.1 Planctomycetota bacterium
CCCCGAAGTTCAGCTCCGAGGCGTTCCAGCCTCCCAAGCAACGGGGCTGCTTTTTCTATGGCTGCGTCATCGCCAGCGTCCTGGCCGCGCTGATGGTGGTGCTCCTGGCCGTGGTCAGCTTTTTCTTGTATCGATTCACGACCAAGATGGTTGACGAATATACCGGGACCGCGCCCCGCGAGCTCCCCGTGGTCAAGCTCACTCCGGAAGAGCGCGCGACCGTCAAGACGCGCCTCCTGGAATTCCGGGCGGCCGTGACCGCCGGCACGCCCACCGAGCCGCTGGTGCTTTCGGGCGACGATTTGAACGCCTTGATCGAGGACGACCCCGACCTCAAGGGGAAGGCTTTCATCAAGATCGAGGACGACGTCATCAAGGGGCAGATCAGCATCCCGCTCGAGTCGGTCGGGCTCAAGATGTTCAAGGGACGCTATCTCAACGGCGAGGCCGACATCAAGGCCCTGTTGATCAGCGGCGTGCTCATCGTCACCCTGGATTCGATCGAGGTCAACGGCAAGCGCCCGCCGGAGGAAATTCTCCAGGGAATTCGCCAGCAAAACCTGGCCAAGGACATCTATAAGGATCCCAAGAACGCCGAGATGATCCGCAAGCTGGAGAGCATCCAGATCAAGGACGGCAAGATCACCATCAAGGTACGGGCCAAGACGAACCCCGACGACGCCAAGACAAAAGAGAGTGCCCCGCCGGCCAAAGCCAACTCCGCCGCCCCGGCGGCGGAGCCGGCGAAGGCCAAGAGCGAGGCTCCTCCGCCACCGGCCAAGAATGGGGCTCCGGTCGAGATCAAGGCCGAGTCGCCACCGACCGCGACCGCCCCAAGGCCGTGACCGCGTGAATAACCCCCGAGGATAAGATTCGATCGGGATTCCAACCAGCCCCCCCGACACGCGTCATCAGGATGGAAAGTCCCGGAGTTTCGAGATCGACCCAGACCAAGGAGAAATGATGAGTCGACGATCGAGCAGCGGCGGAATCGTGATGGTTTTCACCCTGGCCACCCTGAGCGGTCTGGCCCTGGCGACCAGGGGGGCGGAGATCCCCAAGAAGGTCGCCTCCGTCGAGGGGATCACGGAATACCGCCTTGAAAATGGCCTGCGAGTGCTGTTGTTTCCCGACCCCACTCGGGATAAGGCGACGGTGAATCTGACCGTCTTCGTCGGTTCACGGCACGAGGGTTACGGCGAGACGGGCATGGCTCACCTGCTCGAGCACATGCTCTTCAAGCCGACCCCCACCCACCCGGATATTCCCTCCGCGATGAAGGAACGGGGCGCTCAATTCAACGGCTCAACCTGGCTCGACCGCACCAATTATTATGAGACGCTGCCAGCCAGCGACGACAATCTCGAGTTCGCGATCAGGCTCGAGGCCGACCGGCTCGTCAATTGCCCCATCAAGCCCGAGGATCTGGCGACCGAGTTTTCGGTCGTTCGCAATGAGTTCGAGAGCGGCGAGAATTCGCCAGGGCGCGTGCTGTCGCAACGGATGACGGCCGTCGCCTTCGAATGGCACAACTACGGCAAGTCAACCATCGGCAACCGCACCGACATCGAGCGCGTACCCGTCGACAATCTTCGCGAGTTTTACAAGAAGTTTTATCAGCCCGACAACGCCATGCTCGTGATCGCCGGCAAATTCGACGAGAAAAAAGCCCTCGATCTGGTCTCGCGTTATTTCGGATCGATTCCCAAGGCCAACCGCAAGCTGCCCCAGACCTATACCGAGGAGCCCCCGCAGGACGGCGAGCGGACCGTGACCTTGCGCCGGGTCGGCGACGTGGGCATCCTGGGCATGATTTATCACGTCCCGGCTGGTCCTCACGAGGAATTCCCGGCTGTTGAAATCCTGGCCGACGTCCTGGGCGCGGAGCCCTCGGGGCCACTGTACAAGGCGCTCGTGGAGACCAAGCTGGCGACGAGCGTTTCGGTCGGCGCCGAGGCTTGTCACGACCCTGGCATCCTCGAGATCACGGCCGAGGTCGACGCCAAGGAGCAGCTCAAGCTCGAGCGAGTCCGCCGCGCTCTTCAAGAGACCATCGACAAGGTCCTGGCCTCCGGCGTTTCGGAGGAAGACGTCGAGCGAGCCCGACGGCGTTATTTGAAGAATCGCGAAATGGCCGCCGTCGACCCCAATCGGATCGCGATCCAGCTCAGCGAGTGGGCCGCCCAGGGGGATTGGCGGCTCTATTTCCTGGCTCGCGACCGCATCGAAAAGGTCACCCGAGCCCAGGTCGACGCGGCCGCACGTGCCTATCTGACCCCCAGCAATCGCACGGTCGGCTATTTTATCCCGACCACCAAGCCCGAACGCACCCCCGTGCCGGCCGCCCCCGATGTCGCCAGCCTGGTCAAGGACTACAAGGGCCGAGAGACCAAGGCCAATGCCAGCGAGGCGTTCGATACCGCCCCCTTGGCCATCGAGGCCAAGCTCCTTCGCCCGGAACCGATCGCCGGCGTGAAGCTCGTCTATCTTCCCAAGAAAACCCGAGGCGAATCGGTCCAATTCCGGCTGTCGCTGCGCTACGGCGACCTCGAGAATCTTCGCGGGCTGAACCAGGCCGCCGGGATGCTCCCCGACCTCATGACGCGCGGGACCAAGAGCATGACCCGCCAGCAAATTCAGGACGCCCTCGACAAGAATTTCGCGCGACTCGGCGGTGGAATGGGCGGACGCATGATGCGGGGAATGGGCGGGGGCGCGGGAACCGGATCGCTCTCCTTCTCGGGCCAGACCAAGCGCGCCAACCTGCCGGCCGTCCTTGAGATCCTGCGGCAAATCCTCCGCGAGCCGTCCCTTCCCGCGAGTGAATTCGAGCTCATGAAAAACGAGGAGGTCTCCGGCCTCGAACAGGGTCGTTCCGACCCGATTCGACTCGGGATCAATCATCTTCAGCGGATGCTTTCCGACTACCAACCCTATGACGTCCGGTACGTCCCCACCATCGATGAGCAGATCGATCAAACCAAGAAAACAACCCTCGATCAGGTTCACACGCTCCACGACGAGTATCTCGGGGCCGACCATGGCGAACTGACAATCGTCGGCGACTTCGACCCCTCCGAGATCAAGCCCGTGTTGACCAGGATGTTCGAGGGCTGGAAGGCCAGGAAGCCCTACACCCGGATCGAAAGCCCGTTCCAACCCCAGATCCAGGCGCGGCGCGATCGGCTGGAAACTCCGGACAAGGCCAATGCCGTCTACATCGCGGGCATGGCCATGCCGATTAAGGACGACCACCCCGACTACCCGGCCCTGGTCGCGGGTAACTTCATCCTGGGGGGCGGGGCGCTGTCGTCACGGATCGCCGATCGGCTGCGGCAAAAGGGGGGGCTCTCCTATACCGCGATGTCGATGTTTTCGGCCAGCCCCCTCGATGCTCACGCGAATGTGATGGTCCTGGCCATTTATAACCCCCTGAACGTGGACAAGGTCGTCACCGGGGTTGACGAGGAGATCGTACGGCTGCTCAAGGACGGAGTGACCGAGTCCGAGCTCTCAAAGGCCAAGGCCGGCTACCTGGGCCAGCAGCGAAATCAGCGCACCAACGATATGAACCTGACCCTGATGCTGGGCGAGAATCTTTACCTTGGTCGCACGATGGCGCGCCAGGCCGAGCTCGAGAAAAAGATCGGCGAGCTCACGCCAGAGGAGGTGAATAGCGCCCTGCGAAAGCACCTTGACCCCAAGCGGCTCTCGGTCGTGACGGCGGGCGATTTCGCCAAGAAGGCCAAGGACGCGGAAAAAAAGTAACGACACCCCGGGCGGTCTCGGTCCGCCCCCTTTTCACCGGAGGCCATGGGATGATCCACAGACGCGATTTCTTGAGGAGCGCGACGGCGACGGCGGCGGCCGTCGCCACCGGCCCCTTCGTCAGGGGAGAGGACAAGGCGGGCTCCAAGAACCCCGTCATCGGCAAGGGCGAATATCAATACCAGTGCTTCCATGATTGGGGGAATAAACCCGATTCAATCCGTTGGTTCGAGACCCACGGCGTGGCCATCGACAAGAACGGGTTGATCTACATCAAGCACCGCGCGGGGGGTCAAAAGCCCAAATCCCCCGCGGAGGCGCAAGACACGATCGTCGTCTTCGATCCCGACGGGAAATTCGTCCGCTCCTTTGGCAAGGCCTATCACGGCGGCGGCCATGGCATCGATATCCGCGAGGAAAACGGCCAGGAATTCCTTTATCTCTCGTGCATGATGCCCGTCAATCTGGTCGTCAAGACCGACCTCAAGGGCGAAGTCGTCTGGATCAAGGAAGCGCCTAGCGAAGCCCACGTCTATGACAAGCCAGGCACGCCGTTTACCCCGACCAACGTCGCCTTTTCGCCCGACGGCGGCTTTTACGTCGGCGACGGCTACGGCTCCAATTACATCCACCAGTACGACAAGAACGCGAAGTGGGTCCGTACGTTCGGCGGAACCGGCGTTGAACCTGGGCTGTTCCGCACGCCGCACGGGCTCTGGCTCGACAACCGTCCCGGACGCGCGACCGAGCTCGTCGTCGCCGACCGGGCCAACGCCCGGTTGCAATACCTCTCGCTCGAGGGCAAGCCGTTGTCGATCGACAAGGACGTCAGCTTCCCGGCCCACTTCGACATCCGCGGCGAGATCCTCTTGGTCCCCGACCTCCACGCCCGCGTGACCCTTTTTGACAAAAACAACGACGTCCTGGTCCATCTCGGTTACGACCCCGCCTGGACCAAGGAGGTCCTGGATGGCTTCAAGGTCCGGAGCGATCCCAGCCGCTGGCCGGCCGGAAAGTTCATTCACCCCCACGACGCGTGCTTCGATCGCGACGGGAACATCCTCGTCGCCGAGTGGGTGAGCACGGGGCGGGTTTCGTTTCTCAAGCGGGTTGGCTGAAAGGTCCGGTCGCTCGTCTCTCGACAAGAGGGGTTGGGCGTGGTCTAGTGAGCTTGGCGGCGTCCCTTCGATCATCACTCGTCGGCGGCTTCCAGGTCATGGACTCACTCCGAGGCCAACTCCTGATCGCATCGGCGGGTCTACTCGACCCCAATTTCGCGCGCACGGTCGTGCTCGTGGCCGCCCACGACGACGAGGGAACCCTGGGGCTCATCCTCAATCGTGAGATGAGCCTGCCCATTCGTCAGGTCTGGTCCCAGGTCAACGAGTCCGCCTGTCTCCGCGACGAAAACGTCCGCCAGGGAGGCCCGGTCGGCGGAAGCCTCATGGCAATCCATGATCAGCGCCCGATGGCGAACATCGTGATCGCCGAGGATCTCTATCTCGCCACCGAGCTGGCCGACATGGAGCGATTGATCGGATCGGACGAGGGTCGGGTCCTTTTCTACATCGGCCATTCGGGCTGGGGGCCAGGGCAGCTTGAGCGCGAGCTCGCCGATGGCTCCTGGCTGGTGCTACCCGCGACCTCCGAGCATGTGTTTGGCGACAACGAATCGGTCGCTCTCTGGCAAGAGACGATGATCCAGGTTGGCCGCGGGCAGATGCTCTCGATCATGCCGATCAAACACCCTCCCGAGGATCCACGGGCCAATTAGCCTGGTTCTAAAGAGCCACGGGCGCTGACCGGGCGGTCTTGAGATGGGCGCGAATCCGGGCCATCACCGGCGAGCAATCATCGCGGGCGGTCATGGTTTCGATCACGTACGCGCCTGGGGCGTCCTGGGCCCGGGTAAGCGCTCCAGCAAGCTCGTCCGCGCTTGTCGCCCGCTCGCCCTGGGCACCCAGGGCCCGGGCCATCGCCAGATAGTCCCATGATTCGCGCTCATAGTAAGCGCGCGGTCGGTCGACGGCCTCGAGCATGCCGTAGCCGCCGTTATTGAGCAACAGCACGATCGGGCGCAGGCCCTGATCGACCAGCGTCGCCAGCTCGGTCCCGGTCATCTGAAACGCGCCATCGCCCACCAGCACGAATGGACGCCGTGATGGCTCGGCGATTCCCGCCCCAAGCGCGGCCGGCATCGCGAAGCCCATCGATGAATAATAACCCGCCGCCACGAACACATCGGCCCGGATCTCAAGCCCGATGAACCAACTGTCGCCGACGTCGGCCACGAAGCTATATCGCGACTGATCGAGCCCCCGCAACGCGGCGATGACATCGGCCGTCCGCACGACGCGCGACGTTGATCGCGAATCGTCCCCGCCAATCACGGGAAACTCGGCCGTCGGCGGCTCGACATTGGCGGTCGAAGCGCCCATCACGGGCCAATCCCCCGTGTCGCCGGCGAACCGAGGAGCCGCCCGGTCGCTCTGAGTCGCCCCAGCCAGGATCGCGCCCACGACCCGTGGGAGGGGCAGATCATGATAGACATGATGACGCACCTCGACATGATCGTGTCCAATCATCACGCGGGCCCCAGGATCAATGCGCTGAGTCCAGAATCCGGTTCCCAGGTCGGTGAGCAAGACGCCAACCCCCAGGACACAATCGGACCCATCGACCAGTTCGCGGATTCTGGAGTCACCCAGGGCACCCATGTAGATGCCGGCGAACTGGGGGTGGCTCTCGGGAAACGACGCCTTGCCCAGCAGGTCGGTCACGACGGGAAGCTTGAGCCGCTCGGCCAGGTCGACCATGGTTTCGGTGAGGGCATGTCTGCGGACGCCAACCCCCACATACAGGACGGGTCGGCGAGCGGCGGCGAGCAAGGCGGCGATCTCGTGAGTAGCCTCCTCAAGAGCGCCTGCCGAGAAGTTCCGATCCCAGGCGGTGAGCGAGAGCCGGCCGACGGGCTCCGCGACCTGGGCTCGCACCAGATCGCGGGGAATTTCGAGATATCCCGGGCGCTTGGACCGGACCACCTGCGAGAGGACTCGATCGATCATCGCCGGGGCCGTGGCGGGATCGTCCAGGATCGCCGCGTCGACCGTGACCTCGCGATAGATCCTTAACTGGCTCTCGAACGTCTTGACCACATGATGCAAATGCAGGTCCGGCCGTCTGAGCGCGACCTCGGGTCCGCCGCTGATCACGAGGAGCGGCGATTGCTCGGCATAGGCACAGGCTACCGGGTTCAGGGTGTTGAGCGCCCCGGGCCCGTAAGTCACCAGGGCGACGCCCAGGCCGCGGAACCGCGCATAGGCGTCGGCCGCGAAGCCGACGCCCGGCTCGTGGGCGCAGACGACGGTCGGCATCCCGACTTCTTCTTGCACGGCGTAAACCGGCAAGACGAAGTCGCCCGGGATTCCAAACGTATGCCCGACCCCCAGCTCGCGAATTCGGTGAAAGACATACTCGGTTAGATGCATGAGAGAGCCTCGGGACGAGTCGGTTCGCTCGGCCCCCTCATGATATCCCGCTCGAGCTCCCGTGTCTCGCGGCCGCCGCGGTTCGATCGATCACTTCGCCGATCGGCCGTCGCGGACGGCGATGGCGACCAGCTCGATCGCCGTGAGCCGTTGGGCGGGCGTCTCGAGCGACTTCGCGAGCGTGAGGGCCTCGATTGGCTTCCCGTCGCGCGCCATCTGGGCGGCCAAGCCCGCCAGAAGCCCGTCGCGCTGGCCGGCCGGCAGCTTGCGCGCGGCCGCCATCGCGGCCGCGTGATCGATGAGCTTGGAGCGCGTGGACGACGCGTCCCGCTTGCGGTACATCTCGATCATCGCCGGTTCAAACTCCGATTCGAAATCGACATACGAGTGCGCTGAGAACGATCGCATTTGGCGCACCCGACCCATCTGGGCCTTGGCGTCGGGGGGCGGCCCGTTCTCGAGAAGGGCGAGCCCCTTGCGACGCAGCTCCTTCGCGACGGCCTGGTCGCCGCGCTTGTCCCATTCGTCGGCGATCCGGGCGAGAGCCCTCTGTTTTTCAAGACCCGGATATTCGCGGATCGTCTGGGCCGTCACGATCGCGGCGGCGAGATCGCCCGCATCCGCCTCAAGGTCGACCACCATCGCCAGCGCCAGCGATCGGACTGGCTCCTTGACCGAGAGCGCGGCGGTCTTCGCCTCGCCGATGAGCGAGCTCGCCAGGCCCCATTCGACGCCGCTCGCGGCCTGCGCGATCACGATCAAGGCAACAGCTTTTTGCTCGGGCGTCGCGACGGCCCGGGCCAGCCCGGCCGCCTGGCGAATCAGATCCTCCGCTTCTCCGTGAGCGTTTTTCGTCGTGTCGGCCTGGGCCCGCTCCTTCGCGATCAGGGCCAGCGTGACGGGCTTGATCGCATCGTAGAATCCATCAGCAAGGCCCGGATAGTCGGCTCGCCTGACGGTTGGGATCGAAAGCGCTGTCTCGCGCGCGGCGGCGAAATCTCCCCCCTTGGCCTGCAAGTGAGCCACCATCGAGAGCAGCCGCGCCTGCTGAAGCGGTCCAACACCCGCACGAACGCCCTGGGCGATTCTGGGCAGCGCCCGGAGGGCGTTCCGCCGATCCTTGAGCGTGTACGACTCGGCCCCGATGGTGATCTTGATGAACCCTGGGTACGCCGGATCGACCCCATAGCCAAGGGGACGATCGTCGACCAGTCCCTCAATGATCTCTCTCAAGGCCGCTGGCCGTTCGCCTGGCTCGACCGCGGCCGCGACCTCGACAGCCTGGTCGAGCTCGCCGCTCTCGGCCAAGAATCGCGCCACGCTCGTAAGAGCGTCCGCCTTGTTTCGGGAAGCGGTGAGAGTACCGGAAAGTTGCCGCGCCTCGGCCAACGTGATTCGCCAATCGGGATCGCCGGCCTTGTGCTGGATCATGCCCAGGAAGCCCAGCGTGGCCACCTTCCACGAAGTGCTTTCATTCTTGATCGATATTGTGACTACGTCTGGATCCGACCGACCAGGCGGTGCCGCCCCTGGCGAGCCCGTGTCGGTCTGGAGCATCTTCAGGCCGTCGCGGGCGATGGCGCTCGCCCGAGCCCGGTCGCCGAGCTCGAGCCACGCCAGGGCGATCTCACAAAGAACCGCGGAGCGCAGCATTCTCGTCCTGGGGTCTTCCGCTCTCAGAGGAGTGGGCGGGCCGGCCTTGACGTCGGCCAGGGCGATGTTTTTGTTCACGGCGTCCACGATCGCTCGATCCTTGAGAACACCCACCTGTTTTCGCACTCGATCGAGGGTCGCGCCCGCTCCCGCGGCGTCGCCGGCCTTGCGCTGGGCTTTAGCCAACTGAATCAGCGTCTCGAGGGTCTCCATGCTTTCGGCGTCGGGACGAAACGCTTCGCCGGCCTTCTTGAGCGTCTCTTGTGCGCCCTTCTTGTCGCCCACCGCGAGCTGGGCCGAGGCGACGTCGATCATCGCCATCGGCCTCGACATCCGATCGGCGGGGTGTTTT
>JAKBAP010000207.1 GCA_021808995.1 Planctomycetota bacterium
TGGGATCGCCACAGCCCAAATCAGGGTATTCAACCTTGCCATCGGGCAAGATGACCGAGAGCGGCATGGTCAGCCGCCCTTCGCCAGCCATGTTGGCGAAATCGTAGGCGATCGTCGTCTGATCGAAATAGAGCTCAAAACCATGGGTGAAGGGCCGGCCGGAGGCGGTGATGGCCCCGGAGACGCAGGTGACGGCGAGGTTGGGCCGGTCGTAGAGATAATGCGTCGCCAGATGGGCGACCGCCCCATTTTCGATCACGCCGCGCGAGTGGACGGCCCCTGGGACCCCGCACAGGAGCCCGATAAAATGCGAGTCGTGAATATGTAGGTCGATCGCGGGGCCACCCGTCTTGGACGAGTCGGCGATCGCGGTCGACCAGTCAGGGCGGGCGATCACGCGCTTGAAGTGGGCCGCCCGAAGCGGTCCGTATCGGCCCGACTTGACGCTTTCGAGGGCGAACGCGAACTCGGGAAAAAACGGCAAGACATGGGCGACCATGAGGAGCTTGCCGCTCCTGGTGGCGGCCTCGTTCATGGCGTCGGCCTCGGCCATGGTCAGCGCGATCGGCTTTTCGACCAGGACATGCTTGCCCGCCTCGAGGGCCCTCACCGCGAGCCGAGCGTGGGTATCGGACGGGACGCACAGGTCGACCAGGTCGACCGCGGGGTCGGCTAGCAACTCGTCGAATTCGCGATAGCCGCCCACCCCCGTGAGATCCATCTGGGTTCCCCGGGGTCCGAAATTCCCCTGGATGCCGGTCCAATCGCCAGCGAGTTTCTTGGTGTCTCGGGTGCAAAGGGCGACGACCCTGGCCTCGGCGAGCTGACGCGCGGCCAGATAATGGATCATCCCCATGAAGCCGACGCCGACTAAACCGATCCCGATCATGCCGCGTTCCTGTATCCGAGAGCCGTTCGTGAGTGATCGCCCGTCGTTCGCGATGTGATGATGGCCGCGATCCCCCGGTCGAGGCAAGTGGAGAGTGCCTTGGTTCGCGGTTCGAAGACTTCTCTTCACCATGAGGTTTTGGCATGGTCGGCCGGTGAGACAAGGGTAGTTCGAAGCGATCGGATGTCCGTCGGCGAGATCTCGGGGCCAATTCATCCGATTCCGACTGAGAGAAGGGGATCCTGCTCGATGACATCCGAGAAATGGCACGAGGATCCTGGGCGGAATCCGCTTTTCCAGGCTCAAGCTCCCCGGTTTTGACGTTTACTCGGCCGGCGATGGTGACGGGGCACCGGGGTCTTATTGCTTCGGATCCGGATCACGAATGGTGTCTTGAATATGACGGCCTGTAAGACCTCGGCGTTCGCCGAGATCGCCCGCGTCCTCAAGTTCGCATGGTCGAGCTGAATCAGCGGGGCGATACCAGGTAGGTTCTGCCCGGACGGCCTACGCATCGCCGGTCTGGTCGACCCCGAGATCCTGGGTTCCAGCGGCTATCACACCTCTCGATACACCGAGTCACGCTCTCTTCAAGCTCGAAAACCCCCCGACTCAACGTCTCGCTTACTTCGGAACCTCGAATGTGAATGATGGAGCTTGTCACCGCAACCCATTGATCAAATGGATGTTATGCCATTATTCTCGCGGAATACTCCTTGCGGTGGTTCGTTGCGACTATAATGCCCCGTGAGGGAAACGGCGGTGCGCTTCGATCCACGACAAGGAGTGTGGTGAGATGAAGATCGCTTTCGCGCGGGGTCGGTGGTCGCGCCTGGTTATCTGGTGCGCGGGGGGGCTCATCGTCCTGGCTGGCCTGGGGTATGGGGGAATCTCACTGGTGACGGCGGATCGGCTGACCCGGCCGACGACCCATCCTGAATATTTCGACCCAAGGCGGTTCGATCCGGACGCCGCTCCCTGGTCGACCCAAACCAGTGACGGCCTCACTCTTCGCGGTTGGTATCTTCCGACCCAGGATCATCGCCATTTGATTGTGCTCGTCCACGGGATGTGGAGCACCTGGCTCGAGATGGCCGCGCTGGGTCGCGACCTGCATCGTCGGGGGTTTGACGTCTTGCTCTTCGACCTTCGCGGGCACGGGCAGAGCGATCCCGTAAGGCTCAGCCTAGGCCGTCGTGAGCGTGGGGATATCCGGGCGGTCCTTGCCTGGGCGGAGACTCAGGGCTATTCCGACGACCGGATTGGTTGGTTGGGCTATTCGATGGGGGGGTCCACGATCCTGATGGAGGCGGCCCGCAACCCCGCGATTCAGGTCGCGGTGTTGGATAGCGCGTATGGCGACCTGCCCCGCTTGCTCAAGACCCAACTGAGCCTGCACAGTGGTCTACCCCGGCTCTTCAACCCGGGAATTCTCTTGGCGGCTCGGGTTGTGTTTGGGGTGCGGACGGACGACTTGATCCCGATCCGCTTCGCCCGGTCATGGGGCGATCGCCCCTTGTTGCTGATTCATGGCGAGAACGATTCGCTGGTCCCCGTGGGTCAGGCCAGGCTGCTGGCGCGGGCGGCTGGTGAAAGCTGTTTGGCGAAGACCTTTCCCGGCGTCGACCATGCCCAGGCTTACGAGTCCGACCCTGCCGCCTACGTCGCGCTCGTGGGTGGCTTTTTCGATGAGCATCTGGCTCGCTGATCGCTCCCTCCGCGCAAGGGAGCAGGCCGGGCCCGGGCGATCAGTGTCCGGTACCGGCCTGTCCCGCGTGATTTCATGGAATGCTTGGATCAGGGACCCGTGCCGCCATGAGTGCGGAAGGGGGTCATGTGAGACGGCTGGTCGAGAAACCAGAACCGCTCCCATTCATCGCCGGCCTGGCGAAGGTTTTCCGAGTCGACGAGCAATTCCTCGACGCGTCTCGGTTTATAGGCCGCGTAATGCGGCAAGGGGACTGGTGCGCACCCCTCGAGCAGGGCGAGGGACGCGACCATGATCGTCAAGGTCGCGCGTAACTTTCTCATTATCGGGCTCCTCCCGTCACGAATAGACCGATCGATCAGTCCGGCCGCGCAATCCTTGCGCGAATGTCCGTGCCTTGTCGTTCGGACCGGCGGTCAGGATCCGTCCCACAACGGGCCGACAATACCAAATCAGGCCATCGCCTCGCGTGATCCACGACTCCAGCCATCGATTGATGGCTAGTCCACGGAGGAATTCGTGCGCGGCTCGGACGCCGATTCGACAGATCCGTTGCTATCTAGATCGGCATCTGGGTCTTCTTCCAATAGGGGAAGATTTTCCGGATTCATCTTTCGGACCAGCTCTTCCATTTCCTTGCCCGGTTTGAATGTCACGACGTTCTTCGACGGAACGTAGACTTTATCGCCAGTGCGGGGGTTTCGGGCCTTCCTGGGCGCGCGTTGCTTGACCTCGAATACGCCGAAATTTCGCAGCTCGATCCGACCCTCGGTCACCAGGGTCTGGATGATCGCGTCGAGTGTGCGCTGAACAATGTCCTTGGTCTTCAACTGGGTCAGACCAATATCATCGGAGATCTTCTTGACAATTTCTTTCTTGGTCACGATGGCGAGCTCCACGGGGGGCATGGTCGGCCCGTTGCCGGCGACAAGTGGCTCAAGTGTATTGGTGCCTTAGATTAGTGTCAAGCGGATCTCGTTGGGATCCGCGTCGGGCGGGAATTTGGGCCATTGGGCCTGGGCCTGCCCGGCATGGGGGGTTGGCTCACGGACGGGTGCTCAGGGCGCTAACGCGAGCGCCAGCCTCCCTTCCTCGCGCAGCCGGCCGAGGTGCTGGTGAAGGGGTTGGTAGTCCCAGGCAACGCCGTATTCGCTGGAAACCCGTTTCAGCTCCGCGATGGCGGGTTCCGAGACTTCATGGGCGATAAGCTCATACACCGGATCGCAAAAGTAGACCCGGCAACCGAGCGGCCGGGCCTCGCGGGCCGTGCATCGGCCGTGGGCGTCCTGCCACGGGCAGGTTTTTCCCGAGTCGAGAGCGCGTGATGGCGGGGGTGCGTGTCGTGCCAGCAGTTCCACCTCGATCACCGACAGGAAGAGCGTGTGCCCGTACTCCTCGAACCGGCAACACCGCCCCGAGAGCTCACAGACGGGCCCCCTCCGAGCGACCTCGGCCTCGATCCCCTCGTGGATCATGCGGACCCGCTCGAAGGCGGCCTCGGGAATCGACGGCTCCGCAGTCATTTCATCACTTTCTTAAGGGCCGACTGGATCTCGACCACGGAATAGACCCGCCCCTGCCCCGAGCCAGGACAGTTCACGCGGACCTGATTCCAGTCGTCCAGCGTCTCGACGTTCTCGGGCCAGAAGGGCCAGGTTTGGCACTGTCGCGGCCGCGCTGGATAGACCGTGCAGCCCGTCTGCTTGTCCCAGAAAACGCAGTCTCCACCGGGCTTTTCGATCAGGCTCAGGTCGTCGCCGACCCGGCGGACAAACTTGCGGGTGAAATCGCCGACCTGCTCGCCTCGATGGACCGCCAGCCGCTCGATTTCCTCCTCGTCAACCCAGACATATCCCGGAGCGCCGGTGCAGCAATTTCCACATTGCGTGCATGTAAACGCGAGCCCGTCGCGATACCACGGTCCCGAGGATTTCCTTCCCGCCATCACGGCTACTCCCATTCTTGAGACTTGGCTGGTCTGTTCGCCCGTGGACTTCCGGCCGTTGTCAACCGCCGATTGAGTGCATCATGCGATCGGGTTGGATGAAGCGGGCGGTGTTGATTTCGTGCCCTTCCCATTTGGCGGCGACGCATGATCGGATCGCCTGGGCGATTTCCGGGTCGGTTCCGCCCTCCCTGAGGAGACCTCGGACGTCGGTTTCCTCGAGCGAGAACAGGCAATTTCGCAGTTTCCCCTCGGCCGTGAGCCGCAACCGATTGCAGCTCATGCAGAACGGCCGACTGACGGACGCGATGAAGCCCACCGAGCCCGACCCGTCCGTGTAATCATAATCGAGCGCGGGGGCTCGGGGGTCCTGGTTGGCGGCGGGGCGGAGAGGGGCGATGCCTTTTTCCAGGAGTTCGATCATTTCGGCCGCGAACAGCACCTTTTCGCGCTCCCAGAGTCGGCCGGCGTCGAGTGGCATGTATTCGATGAATCGCATCTCGAGCCCATGTTCAAGGGCGAACCGCGCCAGCGGGACGACGTCGTCCTCGGTGAATCCGCGGATCGCGACGGCGTTGACCTTGATGGGATGAAAGCCCGCCTCCTTGGCGGCCAGGATTCCCTCGATCACGCGGTCGAAATCGTCGCGTCGGGTGATTTGCTGGAATTTCTCGCGGTCCATGGTGTCGAGACTGATGTTGATTCGTTCGAGGCCCGCCTCGCGCAGCCGCCTGGCTTCGCGAGCGAGCAAGATTCCGTTCGTGGTCAGGCCAACGTCCGAGAGCCCAGGGACGTTGGCCAATCGCTCGACGAGCCGGGGCAGGTCGCGCCTGAGCAGAGGCTCGCCGCCGGTGAGACGAACCTTGTTGACGCCCAGGGTGGTGGCGACCCTGGCGACCCGCTCGATTTCCTCGAAGGTCAAGAGCTCGGCACGGGGAAGGAAGGTGACTTCCTCGGGCATGCAGTAGACGCATCGCAGGTTGCAGCGGTCGGTGACGCTCACGCGGAGGTTATTATGCCGCCGGCCAAACGAATCAACCAGGATGTCGGGTATCTCGGTCGGCATATTGGCGGTTCGTTGGCAACGAGAGGGATTGCTTGATCGTGATCACGAGTGAAACCGTTTCATTCTATCAGCGCGGGGCAAGGGCGTCGCGATCACGCTCCTGGTTTGGAATCCGGCTTCCCCGGATGGATCCATTCCTCGGTTCCGTCGGCCCATTCTTCCTTTTTCCAGATCGGGACCGTCTGTTTGAGGGTGTCGATCAACCATCGGCATGCCTCGAAGGCGTCCGCTCGATGCGGGGAATTGACTCCGACCGCGACGCTCGCCTCGCCGAGCTCAAGCCGACCGACTCGATGCACGATCACGACCTCAAGGATCGGCCAGCGAGCCCGCGCCTCGACCTCGAGCTCCGCGAGCTTGCGCTCGGCCATCTCGGGATAGGCCTCGTACTCAAGCGCGATCGTCCGCCGTCCGGCCGTCATCTCGCGTACTGTCCCCAGGAACAAACAGACCGCCCCGGCCGCTCGCGAATTCAATTGCTCGAGGATCACTCCCGTGTCGATCGCCGAGCGAGTGATCTCGATCATGAGCCGACCCCCCTGGAACGAGTCGGAGTCTCGGTCGTTCCGCCGCTCACCGGGGGAATCAAGGCCAAGCGAGCACTCGCCGGCAGCGCCTGGTCGTCGGCCGCGTAGTCCTCGTCGACCGCGATCATTGCCCGGGCGACTAGCATGCCCAGCCTGGGTTCGCTCAGCCCGAGCGCCCGCCGCAAGTCCGCGACGGTCGAACCGGGCGCGAGCTCGATCTCAAGGTGCCCCTTGCCCGCGAGCTCACGCGCCCCCGCGAACAACCGCACGCGATACGAGACCAGCCCCCCCGCCCCCCCGCGCCACGCGGCGAGATCCTCGGGCGTGTCGAGATCAAGTACGATCCGACGATCGGCGACCTCGACCAGTTCCACGAGATCGGAATGCCCTCGGACGAGCGCGTTCAGCCCTAGGTTGGCTCCGAGCCCAGCGAGCTCACGCGCGATGGCCCACGGCATCACGATCGGATGCCCGCGACGCCCACCGACGCTCGGAATCACGATTCCGCGAGGGTTCCGACTCGCCCGCTCGAGCAGCGAGGCGATCAAGGGGGCTGTCGTGGCTGGCGAATCGCCGGGGCCGACCACGACGTGATCGGGAGCGATAGAACGCCCGAGCCGACCAAGCCCCAGCTCGATCGAGGCCCGCATGTCGAGCGGATGCTCGCGAGGGATCACCAGCTCGCAGCCAGACTCGTTCGCGATCGTGGCGAGCGGGGCCGATTCCGGGGCCGACTCAGGCGGGCAGACGACCACGATCCGACCGACGCCCCCGTCGAAAAGCGCCTCGATGACCCGTGCCAGCAGGGCTCGGCCGTCGATCTCGATCAAGAGCTTGGGCTGGCCCATGCGCTTGCTCTTGCCCGCGGCCGGGATCACGGCCCCGATCATTCGACCACCACCCGAGGCGCTCTCCGGTCAAGGGTGATTGGGCGATCGACGGCTGTGCGACCGCCAAGATTGCGCCTGGCGATCAATTCGGCCACGATGCTGATCGCGATCTCCGGCACCGTCTGCGACCCGATCTCAAGACCGACGGGGGCGGACACCCGATCCAGGGCCGACCGCGCCATCCCCTGCTCAAGCAGGCTCTCGAAGATCAGCCGGATCTTCCGCTTGCTGCCGATCAGCCCGACGTATTCGGCCCCCGTGGGGGCGAGTTGCTCGAGGGCCTCTTGATCGTGGCCGTGGCCGCGGGTCACGATAAGCGCATAGGTCTGGGGTGTGATCGCGAGCTCCCGAAGCGTTTCCGCGATCGGGCCGACCACGATTTCCCTTGCCGTGGGGAATCGCTCGGGATTCGCGTATTGACGGCGATCATCGACCACGCAAACATCAAAATCCGCCTGGCCGGCAAGACCGGCGACCGCCTGCCCCACGTGCCCCGCCCCGACGATCACCAGCCGAATTCGCGGCCAGCTCGGCAACAGGGCGAATCCGTCCTTCACGGTCGGCTTGGGCCGTTCCAGGGGATTGGGGATCGTGATCCCGATCCCGGGCGCGTCCGACATTCGGGCCGTCACCTGGCCGGATGCGTCGAGCAGGAATCGGTCGCCGATCGGCAGGCCGGCCTTCGCCGGGTCGGCGACCACGGCCTCCGTGAATCCCTGGGCCGCCTCGATCGAATCGAGCAGTGACCGGAAATACGCCAGCGCTCTTTTTCTAGTGAGCGACTGGGTCAGGATGGTCATCTTGCCGCCGCAAATGAGGCCATCGGCCCAGGCGTAGTCGTGGTCAAGGACAAACGAATGCAAGGCGGCCTGGCCCTCGTGAGCGCTCCGCATGGCTCGGGTCTTGACTTCGTTCTCGACACAGCCCCCGCCGAGCGTTCCGGCCTGGGCCGCCTGCCCGTCGACGGCCATCATCGCGCCGGCTTTTTGCGGCGTCGACCCTTTCGTCTCCAGGACCTGGCAGAGAATCGCCCCGCGATCCCGTTCCAGCGCCTCGATCAACCACTCGACGACTTCACGCATCCGATCGTCTCGCTCTCGTCTCGCGCCCACTGTCCCGACACAACTCCAGGCTAGCCGCGCCATCGATTCTGGACAACCCGCTCTTCAACACGATCGTCCGTCGTTGTCAAACCAAACAACCTGGTCCAGGTCAAAGGTCATCTCGACCGCCTCGCCTGGGCGAATCGACGTGCCCGCGTCCAGCCTGGCCGTGATCACTTGCTTGTCATGGACCAGGTGGGCGACGAGGTCGGCACCCTTGTATTCAACGCGATTGACGACGCCATGAAAGCGAGGTCCGCCCTCCCTGGGATCGCGGAGCCGGATCGATTCAGGTCGCAGACCGAGCTCGAACGCCCCCGTGGGTGGATCACACCGGGGGAGCCACTCGCGGAGAATTGGCCAGCACGCGTGAGGATCGGAAGACGAGAGCCGAACCGCGAACCCCTCTCCTTCCGCCGCGATCTGGCAGGGGATCAGATTCATGGCCGGGCTTCCCACGAAGCTCGCCGTGAATCGATCCGCCGGCCGATTGTAGATCTCCCTCGGCTTGCCGAGCTGGAGCAGCCTGCCCCGATCCAGGACGGCGATCTGATTGGCCATTGACAGGGCCTCTTCTTGGTCGTGGGTGACCAGCACCATCGTCGCCCCCAAGCCCCGGCGCAGGTCGAGCAGTCGTTCTCGAAGGGCCACCCTGAGCGGCGGGTCGAGGCTGGAAAAGGGCTCGTCGAGCAAGATGATCCTCGGCTCGCGCACGACGGCCCGCCCAAGCGAAACCCGCTGCCGCTCACCTCCGGAGAGCGCCGCCGGCTCGCGATCAAGGAGCGGCTCGATTTCAAGGGCCCGTGCGATCTCGTGAACCCGTCCCGCGATCCGCTCTTGCTTCCAGCGACGAGCCCGCGCGGGAAACGCCAGGTTCTCGAACACACTCAGGTGCGGATAGAGCACTGGGTTTTGAAAAACCATCGCCAGATCACGATCGCGGGGCGACACGTTAGCCATGTCGCGGCCGTCGAACGTGATCCCCCCCGACGTCGCCGCGTCGAGCCCCGCGATCAGCCTGAGCAAGGTCGACTTCCCACTCCCCGAGGGACCCAGGACG
>JAKBAP010000208.1 GCA_021808995.1 Planctomycetota bacterium
ATCAGGTTTCGACCTGCCCAAGAGCCAGGCGGCCTTCATTCGCGCCAACCGCGTGATTCCAGGCGGCGTCAACAGCCCCGCCCGCGCGTTTGGAGCGGTGGGCGGCGAGCCGGTGTTCATCGAGCGAGCGGAGGGGGCGCGGCTCTTTGATATCGATGGTAACGCCTATTTGGATTATATCGGCTCGTGGGGTCCAATGATTCTGGGTCACGGCCATCCGCGGGTGGTGGCGGCGATCACGCGCGCGCTCGAGAAGGGAACGAGCTTTGGAGCGCCCACGGAACGGGAGGTCGAGATCGCGTCGGCCGTCGTGGCGGCCGTGCCATCGATCGAGAAGGTCCGGTTCACCTCGTCGGGCACGGAGGCGGCGATGTCGGCCGCGCGGGTGGCGCGGGGAACGACCGGACGGGCCAAGCTCATCAAGATGGCTGGTTGTTATCATGGTCATATTGACGCGCTTTTGGTCCAGGCGGGCTCGGCGGCGACCACGCTGGGGACGCCCAATAGCCCAGGAGTGACGGCGGGGGCGGTCGGGGACACGCTTTCATGCCCGTTCAACGACGCCGGCGCCGTCGCCCAGGCGCTCGAGGCCCATCGCGGCCAGGTGGCGGCGGTCTTGCTCGAGCCGATCGCCGGCAACATGGGCCTGGTCCCGCCACGCCCCGGCTATCTGGCCGACCTTCGGGAGCTCACCGAAAAGCACGGTGCGATGCTCGTTTTCGACGAGGTCATGACCGGCTTTCGGGTCGCCTACGGGGGAGCGCAAGAACTCCTGGGCGTGACGCCCGACCTGACGGCGCTGGGAAAGGTCATCGGTGGCGGCCTCCCCGCCGCGGCCTATGGCGCGTCCGCGTCGGTGATGGATCTCGTCTCGCCGGTCGGTCCGATCTATCAGGCGGGCACTCTCTCGGGGAATCCGCTGGCGATGGCGGCCGGCCTGGCGACCCTGGAAATGCTCCGCGACCCCTCTCCCTACGGGCATCTCGAAATGCTCTCCGCGAGGTTGGCCGACGGCCTGGATCAAGCGGCGGCTCGGGCCCGAATCCCGCATGTGGTTCAGCGGGTGGGAAGCATGCTCACCTTGTTTTTCCACGACGGTCCCGTTGTCGATTACGCATCCGCCCTGGAATGCGACACCGGGCTTTTCTCGCGGTTTTTCTGGGAAATGCTCGCGCGGGGGGTCTACCTGCCCTGTAGCCAGTTCGAGGCGGCTTTCGTCTCGACCGCGCATACCCTGGACGACATCGACCAGACGATCGAGGCGGCCCACGAGGCCCTGGCGGCCTGTCGGTCCTGAAACAAAGTCCTTGTTGACTTGCCCCCTGTTTCCAGTTCGCCTCACGCGCTGGGTGGCCTTTTCGGGCGGGCCACTCGTGGGCTCGACTCCGGCTTCTTGACTTTCATCACCAATCAACATAACATTAGTCGGATTCGATTTCTCGGTTGAATAGGGGGTTTCTTGATGGCGGCCATGGACTCCGTCATGGTGGATGATTGGGCTTCGGTGAATGAACGGCTGTCGGGGCGGTCGCCGCGGCAGGTTCTGGAGTGGGCCGTCGAGCGGTTTTACCCGCGGCTCACAATGGCGACCGCGTTTGGGGCGGAGGGTTGCGTGCTGTTGCACATGCTGTCGGAGATTGAGCCGAGGGTACGGGTGTTTAATCTCGACACGGGCTATCAATTCGCGGAGACGCTCGAGCTTCGCGATCGGATCGCGGAGCGGTATGGGATCACGGTCGAGCTGGTCGGCTCGGAGACGACGGTCGAGGCCTACGAGTTAGCCCATGGTGGACCGCGGTATCTGTCAAACCCCGACCAGTGTTGTTATGATCGAAAAATCATTCCGTTGCGACGGGCGTTGGTGGGTTATGACGCGTGGATCACGGCGATCCGTGCCGATCAATCCCTGGACCGAGCCGAGACTCCGGTGGTTGGGGTCGACCGCAAGTTTGGCTTGCTGAAGGTCAATCCTTTGCTGGGTTGGACCAAGCGGGACGTTTGGGCGTTCATCGTGAGCCAGGGAGTGCCGTACAACCCGTTGCATGATCGGGGTTTTCCCTCGATCGGATGCTGGCCCTGCACGCGGCCGACGGCGGAGGGGGAAGACGAGCGAGCGGGCCGGTGGGCGGGGCAGGCCAAGACGGAGTGCGGCCTGCACTCCCTTGACAGTAGCCAGTTGTGACGAGCGTGGATCAAGACTATCGGGACGCGAGGGCTCATGAAGGTTTCCGCCAAGGCTGAGTATGCGTGTCTGGCCGTGATCGCGCTGGCGAGGCGTGGCCAGGACTCGCCGCCTGTCCCCATCCGTGAGATTTCGGGGACGTATGGGATTCCCGAGCGTTATCTGGTGCAGATTTTGCTTCAGCTCAAGGGGGCGGGCTTGGTCGCCAGCACGCGAGGCGCGTCTGGAGGGTATCAGTTGGCTCGGTCGGCGGCTCGGATCTCGCTTGGGGAAATCCTAAGCGCGATCGACGGCCCGGACGAGGCCCCACGCGACGGTGTCAATGGAAAGCGAAGCTCCGCGGCGGTGCTCGCGCCGGTTTGGGAGAGTGTCCGCCAGGCCGAGCGCGAGGTGCTTGATCGCACCATGGTCGCCGAGCTCGCCGCCGGGGGCGGACCCCACGATTGGACCATTTAAACCCTCGGCTTCGCGGACCCAGGTCCGCGTGGACGAGGATTCTTGTTTTCGTGAATGTTCTCTTGAAAGGAGAAGACCGATTTCCACCAAGACCACCCCAACAAGCGCCTCCCTCAACACGCCTTATGGCGGATCGCTGGTGAATTTGATCGTCCCCGCCAGCCGGGCCGACGAAATGAAGGCCACCGCCAAGGACTTTCCCAGCCTGACCCTGGACGAGCGCGGACTTTGCGACCTTGAGCTGCTCGCCGTCGGCGGGTTTTCTCCGCTCAAGAGCTTCATGAACAAAGCCGATTACGACCGCGTCGTGGCGGAATCACGCACGGTCGACGGCGTGCTCTGGCCGCTGCCGGTGACGCTACCGGTCGCCCCGGGCTCGGTCACGGTCGGCAAGCCGGTCGCGCTCCGGGACGTCTACGGCAACCTGGTCGCCTTCATGCACGTCGAGGAAGTCTACGAGGCGACCAAGGAGGCCGAGGCCCAGCACGCTTACGGCACGCTCGACAAGACGCACCCCTCGGTCGCGTATCTGAACCGGCTCCCGTCGCATTATGCGTCGGGGCCGCTCGAGGTGATTCGGACCCCGCCTCACTTTGATTTCGTCCCCTTGAGGCGAACTCCAGCCGAGCTTCGCGAGCACTTCAGCGCGCTTGGCTGGAGCAAGATCGTGGCGTTCCAGACCCGCAACCCCCTGCATCGCGCCCATGAAGAGCTCACCAAGCGGGCGGCCGAGCAGATTCAGGGGGGGCTCCTCATTCATCCGGTCGTCGGGGTGACCAAGCCGGGCGACGTCGACCATTACACCCGGGTACGATGCTACAAGGCGCTCGTGGAGAATTATTACGAGCCAGGGAGCGTCGTGCTGTCGCTCCTGCCGTTGGCCATGCGGATGGCGGGCCCTCGCGAGGTGCTCCTGCACGCGATCATCAGGCGCAATTATGGCTGCACTCACTTCATCGTGGGGCGTGACCACGCGGGGCCGGGGAAGGACTCGACCGGCAAGCCGTTTTACCCCCCCTACGCGGCCCAGGAAGCGATGGGCGAGCACGCCGACGAGATCGGCATGACGATGGTCGACTTCAAGCAGATGGTCTATCTGCCCGACGAGGACCGTTACTGCCCGGACGCCGAGGTGCCCAAGGGGGCTCGGACGGCGGACATTTCCGGGACCCAGGTTCGCGACGATTACCTGGCCAAGGGGAAGCCGCTCCCCGAGTGGTTCAGCCGGCCGGCGGTCGCCAAGATCCTGGGCGAGGCCAACCCTCCACGGTTCCAACAGGGGCTCACGATCTGGTTCACGGGCTTGTCGGGCTCGGGCAAGAGCACGATCGCCCATGCGCTGATCGAGCGGCTCGCCGAGTACGCGCGCAATTGCTCACTACTCGACGGCGACGAGATCCGCACCCACCTCTCGAAGGGGCTGGGGTTCTCGAAGGAAGACCGCGACACCAATATCCGCCGCGTCGGCTACGTGGCGGGCCTGGTGGCTCAGCACGGGGGCACCACCCTGTGCGCGGTCATCAGCCCCTATCGCGCGATTCGTGACGAAGCGCGCAAGATGTCCAAGGGGAACTTCGTCGAGGTCTTCTGCTCGACCGCGATCGACGTCTGCGAGGTCCGCGACGTCAAGGGAATGTACGCGAAGGCCCGTGCGGCCGTCGCCGACGGCAAGCCCATGGGCTTCACCGGCGTCGACGACCCCTACGAGCCCCCCACCAACCCCGAGGTCACGATCGACACGGGAGCTCTCTCGGTCGAACAGTGCGTGGACACGATCATCGCCAAGCTCCTCGACCTGGGCTACATCGTCGGCTGAGCCGCCGGCCTGGGATCCTTCCTGGGGGCGAGCCGGACCTCGCTCGCTCCCAGGATTCGGGCGTTTGACCACTGGCGGTACCGCCGCTCGCTCGTCAGAATATTCGCCAGTAGGCCGGTCGACGAGCCTGGTTTGACAACCCCATCAGGATCCCACATCCATGAAATTCCCCGCGCTCCTCACGGGATTCCCCGCGCGAACGATCTTCCGCGTGGGGCTTTTGGGCACGCTGGCGACGAGCCTCGCCATCCACGCGGCCGCCACCGAGCCAGCGACCAAGCCAGGCCGGCTCACCATCGAGGTCACCCTCGGCGAGGGCCTGGGGGCGACCCCGCTCGACGGCCGGCTGCTGGTCATGATCTCGACCGACTCACACGCCGAGCCCCGGTTCCAGATCCGCGAGAACCCCCGTTCCCAGCAGATTTTCGGCGTCGACGTCGAGGGAATGAAGCCCGGCGTCGGGGTGGTGGTCGACGGCTCGGCCGACGGCTTTCCACTCGCCGGCCTGGACGACGTGCCCTCCGGTAAGTATTACGTTCAGGCGCTTTTACATAAATACGAGACGTTCCATCGGGGCGATGGCCACGTGGTCAAGCTCCCGATGGACCGCGGCGAGGGACAGCAGTGGAATCGAGCCCCGGGCAATCCCTATTGCTCGCCCCGGGAAGTGACCATCGAACGGAACGCCGGCGCGGCCCAGACCCTCCGGCTCACGCTCGACAAGACCATCCCCCCCATTCCCGATCCCCCGACGACACGGTACATCAAGCACGAAAGGATCCAGAGCGAGCGCCTGACCAAGTTCTGGGGAAGGCCCATGTTTCTGGGCGCTCATGTGCTCGTTCCCGAGGGGTTCGACTCGCATCCCGAGGCCCGATACCCCCTCGTGATCTTTCACGGCCACCATCCGGCGACCTTCGGCGGCTTTCGCGAGACGCCGCCGGACCCCGACCTGAAGCCCGATTACAGCGATCGCTTTCACATGACCGGATATAATCGCGTTTCCGAGGAATACGCCTACCAGTTTTATCGTGAATGGACCGGGCCCAACTATCCTCGTATGGTCATCATCGAAATCCAGCACGCCAATCCCTATTACGACGATTCCTACGCGGTCAATTCGGCCAACCTGGGTCCTTACGGCGACGCCATCACTTACGATCTGATTCCCTATCTCGAGAAGAAATACCATTGTCTGGGCACGGGCTGGTCTCGATTCCTCTACGGCGGATCGACCGGCGGCTGGGAGGCGCTCGCGGTCCAGCTCTTTTATCCCACCGAATACAACGGCTGCTACGCGGCCTGCCCCGACCCCATCGATTTTCGCGCCTATACCGTCGTTGATATCTATAAAGACAAGAACGCCTATTTCGACGAAGGCCCGTGGCACAAGGTCGCCCGGCCCGCCACTCGAGACTATCTCGGCCATCTCTCGTCCACCCTCGAGGACGCCAACCGGCTCGAGGCCGCGCTCGGCTCCAAGAGCCGATCCGGCCAGCAGTGGGACATCTGGGAGGCCGTCTATTCCCCCGTCGGCCCCGATGGTTATCCCAAGCGGATCTGGGACAAGAAAACCGGCGTCATCGACCACGAGGTCGCCAACTATTGGCGCGACCATTACGACCTGCGCTTCATCATGGAACGCGACTGGCCCAAGATCGGAAAGAACCTCGAGGGGAAGATCAATATCTACGTCGGCGACATGGATAGTTACTATCTGAATAACGCCGTCTACCTGACCGAGGACTTCCTCAAGAAAACGACCAACCCCCCTTACGGGGGCGAGGTACTCTATGGGGATCGGGCCGAGCATTGCTGGAACGGCGACCCAACCCGGCCCAATGCGCTTTCGCGACTGAGATACCATCAGATGTACGCGCCCAAGATCGTCGATCGGCTCCTGAAGACCGCCCCCGCCGGCGCGGACGTCAAGAGCTGGCGTTATTGAAAGGAAGCCTGTCGCATGAAAGCCCGCCTTGTCTTGTTCGTGACGGTGTTCTCACTGGGGATTCCGGCGTCGCGATCGCTGGCCCAGGGGGCGATACCCGTGGGGACCGCTCGGGTGGACGTGACCCCCGAGGATCACGTCCGGCTGGTCGGATACGAGAGCCGGCGGACCGAATCCGAGGGGGTCGCGAGCAGGCTCATGGCGGTGGCGATCGCGATTGGCGGCGACCCCGACGCCGCCGTGCTTGTCGCCGTCGACAACTGTGCCGTCGGCGGTCTCGTGGTCGAGGAGGTCGCCGCTCGGCTCGCGAAAAGGGCCGGGCTCAAGCGCGAGCGCCTGGCCGTTTGCTCAACCCACACCCACTGCGCGCCCGGGCTTACGGGCACGCTTGACTTTATCCTCGGAGGCGGCCTTCCCGCCGATCAGAGGGGCCGGCTCGCGAAATACACCGCCCAATTGACCGACGCGATCGAGAAAGCCGCCCTGGAAGCCCTCGCCAATCGAGCGCCCGCGACCCTGGCCTGGACCCAGGGCCGGATCGATTTCGCGGCCAATCGCCGCGTCCTCAAGAACGGCGTATGGACCGGTTTCGGAGTGAACCCGAGCGGCCCAACCGACCCCAGCGTGCCCGTGCTCCGGGCGATCGACGCCCAGGGTAAGACCAAGGCGATCCTGCTCGGCTACGCCTGCCATTGCACCACGCTCGGCGGCGAATTCAACAAAATCTGCGCGGACTGGGCCGGCTATGCCCGCGACGAGATCGAAAAACGCAACCCCGGCGCGACGGCCCTGGTCGTGATCGGCTGCGGCGCCGACGCGAATCCCGAACCGCGCCGCGGTCTCGACGACGCGATTCACCACGGGACCGCGCTGGGAACCCTGGTCGATCGCCTCGCGAAGTCCACCATGACGCCACTCCCCGGCCGGATCGAAGCGCGGTTGAAACGGCTCGAGCTGCCGCTCGAAAAGCCCCCCTCGCGGGCCGAGCTCGTCGCCCTGGCCACGAAGCCCGCCGCCCAGGGCGCGTTCGCTCGCTCACTCCTTGAGCGCCTGGAAAAGGGCGAGACGCTCCCCACGACGGTCCCCTACGTGGTCCAGACCTGGTGCTTTGGCGACCAGATGGCGATGGTCTTCCTGGCCGGCGAGGTCGTCGTCGATTATTCGCTCAGGCTCAAGTGGGAAATCGGCAAGAAGCGGCTCTGGATCAATGCCTATAGCAACGACGTCCCTTGCTACATCCCCTCGCGGCGGGTCCTGAGCGAGGGGGGATACGAGGCGGACTTTTCCATGATTTACTACGGCCGGCCCGCGAGGTTCACCCCCGCCATCGAGGACCTGATCACAGGCGCTGTCCACGACCTGCTGCCCGCCCCGTTTGACTCGCCCCAGCCCGGCGAATGAACCGGCTCGTTCAAGCGGGCCGCTCCATATGATCATAAACTAATCGTGATCTTGGAGGATAAATAAGTCTTGACTGTTCACCGCCGTTGTTTGTTACGTTCCGATGGAGCGGCTCGCGCTGGGCGAGTCGCGTTTCGGATCCCGCGACATGGGAGGAACATCATGGATCGGCGAGAACTGTTGGGCGTCCTGAGTGCCGGGGCCGCTGGGATGGTCGCCATGGGCGGAGCGACCGCGCAAGCCGCCAAGGCTGGTCCACACGACGAACACATCAAGACGATCGGCGAGTGCGCGATCGCCTGCAACGAGGCGGCCCACCACTGCCTGAGCGAACTCCGCAAGGGGAGCGCTAAGCACGCCGGCCATCATGCGACCGCGCACGAGGCGGCGATGGATTGTCAGGCGTTTTGCACCCTGACGGCGACGCTGACCGCCCGCCAGAGTCCCTTCGCGAAGTACGCCCATCAGGCGTGCGCGGACGCCTGCCGCGACTGCGCCGCCGCCTGCCAGGGTCAAGAGGACGCAGTGATGAAGGAATGCGTGACGGCGTGCCTCGAATGCGAGAAGATGTGTCGCCGGATGAGTGCTTCCGGCTGACGCGCCGACCAGAGGACGTCCCCGCGCCCGAGCTCGCCGCGCGGGTTTCCAGGAAGCAACCGGGGCCGGCCAATCCCGCCGGTCCCGGACTCGCCGCCACGATTGATCATTTTTTCTTGGACCACACCGGAAGCAGATCCTCGGACGCCTGCTGGCGAACGCCATTGTCCGACAGGATGTCCTCCGTGGCCTTGAGCGCTTCCTGGTGGTTGAAGACAATCGTCTCCGACATCTTGTCGTCGAACTGGATCCTGGTGAACTTTTCCTTGGAATCACGGAGGAGCTCGACCAGGTGCTTGAGATTCCTCACGGGGACGCCGTTGATTTCCTTGACGACCTTGGTGAAGGGATTGTCATATCCTTTACCCATTTTATGAGGAAACATCGAGGACGAGACGATGACGAGCTGTTCGCCGGGGAATTTCATCATGTCGCCGCGGCGGGTCGCCAGCGGGCTCCCCATGAGCGCGAGGGCCGAGTAAAACCGGCCGGTGCGATCGAAGGCGGCGGTGAATTCCGAGGTCACGGCTGAAAAGACGATCGGCCCGTAGATGAAATACGAGGGATAATCCCCCTTGAGCGATTCGATCAGCCAGGGTCGGGTGGGCTTCACGGGGAGGTCGATTTTTTGGGTCTTCCCCGCGCGGATGATGGTCAGCGGGGTCTTGCCGTCCTTGGTGACTTTCTGGACCAGGTAGTTGAAATTGAGCCTGAGGTCGTCGTTGATCTTGACCATGCCGATGTTGTCGATGTCGTGGTCGCCGATCTTGGTGATCAGGTCGAAC
>JAKBAP010000209.1 GCA_021808995.1 Planctomycetota bacterium
GCTGCTGGGTCAGAGCGAGGGCTGAGATATACAGTTGCTCGAGATTGTACTGATAGAACCGGCCATTGAGGATTGCAAGCAGCCACGACTCCTGCATTCCAAGGTGGTATGCCCGATAGCCTCGTGGCAGGCCCATGGCCTCGGCCTCGTCGATGGTGGGGACCCTTGGGACGAGGATCCCGGCCAGGCCGGTTGCCTCGGCCTGGGGCATGCGGCCGACCTCGTTAAGGAGTCCGGGCGGGAGCGCGCCTGGGCCCTGGACGTTGGGGTCCATGCCGCCGGGGCGGCGCTGTTCATCCTCGACGGGGGGCTTGAGGTAGAGTTTCTCGCTCGGGAGCGGGTTGCCGGTGGGCGGGGGTTCCGCGGGGGCGACCGGCGGGGTCGCTGGGCGTGGCTGGGCCGGCGGCTGGGGATTTTGATAGGCGGCCGGGGCCACGGAACGGTCCTTGAGGCTTGAGGGTGCTCGGGTCGGGCGGAGTTGGAAACGATCCGCCGAGGCGGGGGGTGGAATCCGGGATGACATCGCCGCCACGTTCGTCGACCCCACTCTATAGGGCGTCGAACCTTCGCCCGTTGTCCCAGATTTCCTGGCGGACCGCGCGAAACCGCTGACCGAGGGGCTGGAATCTCCGTCCGACGGGCTCTGAAGGCGCACGATTTCGGTATTCGGAGCCGGGATCCCGCGAGCCATCCCGGGGGTGGCGCTGGCCTGGGTGTTCGCGGGGGGGGCGGCCGCGCCCCCGGTCGGGCCGACGGGGGGCGGAACCGGAGGTGGTGGATTACCTGGCGGGGGAATCGGCGGGCTCGCCGGAGTGATTCCCGAGGGGGCCGCGAACGGAGACGCCGTCTGGCTTGGCCGGGGGGTCGATGGCGGGCCGGTGGGGCCGCCTGGGTAGCCTCCGGGCACGCTGCCGGGTGTCTCGGCGTCGCGCTTCATATCGCGCTGGCGTTCCCAGTATTCCAGAAGGTCGAGATACCCCGTCCCCTCGGTCGGAATCATCAGCCGGTTGTCGGGCCATTGGGGGACCGGCGAGAGGGCCTCGGCGGCGGGATCGTCCGGGGGGGCTGGGGGGACGTCTTGATCGTAGGGGTCGGCGAACCGCGACAGGGCCGGGGGCTCAACCGAGAAAATATCCAGCCGCCAGCGAGGATCGCGACTCTTTTCAAACACGGCCTCGGAGACGTCCTGATTGGCCCACTCGCGGAAGAATTCGCGGGAGCAGCCGACCTGGAGACCTAAAAGCGCGGCCAGGACCGCCGAGCCGGCGAGTCGGGGGCGAGCTTTCAGGGGATTCGCGATCCTCGTTATCGTCATGGCAATGGCCTCGACACCTGGGGCTTCGGCCCAGTCGCGGACGACCGGGCCGTTAGGGATTAACGCGCCTGAAGCTGGCAAAAACGGCCTCGTGGCCTTACCGACAGGTCGGGGGGTTCGAGATCCCGAATAAGAGGAACCGCGGACCCTTGCCGGCAGGACTGGGCTGGCCACGTTTCATGAGGTCACGGGTCCCCATCTCAAGTTCTCGGGCAAGACCTCGACCCACGATTCACGAAACGCGTTCTTCACCGAAGCGTGAGGATTTCGCCCGGGCTGGCGAGTACAAGGGGTACTTAATGGTCCCGTTTCGGGGACCGTCCCTCGTTCCTCGGGTCGGCTGGGCGAGCTTGCGGCGCTGACATGCGGGAGGACCATGTCAGCGAATGGTATCGGGCGGATGGGTTGCTCGAGTTGAGCCGAGGGATCGGATAACGACAATCGTGGGGGTCGTTCCCTTAATCGCGGATGTGGGGGTCGTGACCTGGGGACGGATCGCGACCGTTTCAGGGCTCGGATATGGTTTTGCTTGGAGTCAAGAGCGGTTTCGAACCGAAATTGCAGGGTAAGTAGAGACCCTTGGCGGCGAAACCGTCCCGGGCCGGTTCCCCTTGGTTGCGTCCGGTGGGATGCGTCGGGGCCTGGCAGGTGGGGAAAGCGGCTCGGGGAGACGCATGGAGCGTCGCTTCAGGCGATAGCGCGACCCAAGGCTTGGTGAGGAGGGAGTCTCCGATGTTTCTTGGCAAGAGCCGAGCTCGTTCGAAAGGCACGCGCCGATCGTTCACCGAATATCGCCCCGTGGGCGACCAGTTGGAAGACAAGGTGCTCTTGTCGATCGATCTGGGGGGAACGCCCCCTTCGATTTCGCCCCATATCGCGACCGCGCCTTATGGCATGGCGTTTGGCGGCGCGACCCCGTCGCAGGGGGCCGGATTTAGCGTGGCGGACGCTCCCTCGCTCAATGGCAGCGGGTACGACGCCTACGTGATCGGGGCTCCCACCGTCGGGTCGAACCCGGGGACGATCGGCAGCGGGGCGGGGGCGGCCTATCTGGTGTTTGGGTCGCAAACCGTGGGCGTCAACACCCCGACCGACTGGTTGAGCACGATCAACCCCTATACGGCGGGTGACCGAGTGGGCGACCTGGGCCAGCTCGGGGCGGCCTCGCAGACTAATCCGATCACATCGACCGCGCTTGGATTCCCGTTCGCGGGCATCACGTTTGTCGCCTCGAGCCAGACCCAGGGCATGCTGGGGGCCTCGGTGGCCGGTCTCACGCTGGCCAATGGCCAGGGAGCGATCGTGATCGGAGCCCCTGGCGCGACCGACGCCAACGGCGCGAACCCCGGCACCGGGCGGGTTTACATTATCTCGGGCAGTTTCAATAACTTCATTGGCCAGACGATCAATCTCGACAATCCAACGTCGTACTCTGGGTTGAACATCATCACGATCGTGAACAGCCAGGCGGCGGGGGGGCAGCTTGGTTTCTCGGTGGCCGCCGGGTCAAACATCCTGGGCGACGGCTCGACCGACGTGATCATCGGCGCGCCGGCCGCGACCATCGGAACCTCCACGACTCCAGGAGCGGTCACCTCGAATACGGGAGCGGTCTATGTGGTGTCGACCCGGCTGCTGTCGGGCGCGACCCAGACAATCGACGCCGCCACCCTGGGCCAGGGTGGGTCACAGAGCGTGCTCTTGGTCGGAGCGAATTCCGGTGATCGCGCCGGATTTTCGGTCGCCGACGGCGGCGACGTGAACGGCGTCACGAGTGGAGGTGTCCCCGTCGACGAACTGTTGATCGGAGCTCCCGACGCCAATTCCAGCGCGGGCAATGTCTACCTTGTGAATGGCGGCAGCAATCTGGCCACGTTCGCCGCCGTCAACAATAATGTGAATTATATCAGTCTCTCTCGGGTGGGTCTGAGCTCCAATAATGTCCCCGGAGCGTTGATTCAGGGCCCAGGCAACAACAGCCTCACGGGTTACTCGGTCTCCTCGGCGGGTGATTTCAACGCGGACGGCTTTGGCGACATCCTGATCGGATCGCCGGGTTACAGTAGCGGCTCGACGACCTTATCCCAGGGCGAGGCGACCCTGCTCTACGGTTCGATCAACGGAATCACCGGGACGATCTCGCTCGCGAACCCCCCTGCCGGAACCAGCCCACTGACGCTCACGGGTGCCAACGCGGGCGACATGGCCGGGTACGCGGTCGCGTACACTGGCTTTATCAACGCCAACCAGCCCAATAACATCCTGGTTGGCGCTCCGGGGTTCAACAACAGCGCGGGCACCGCCTACCTGGTTCCGGGCCGCGCGGCCTTCACCGGCACCTATTCGCTGGGCAACGCCGAGTCGGCCCCGATCTCCGGTATCCAATTCAACCTCACCACCCCGAGCTCTCCAACGGGAACACCCAACTACTTTGGGGCCTCGCTCTCGAGCCGGTTCCAAGGCACCCAGCAATTCACCGGCGACGGAGATTCACGGGCCGACTTCATCATCGGAGCGCCCGGTTACGACATCACGCAAAACGCATCAAGGGCGCTGGCCGGCGGGGCCATGATCATTCAGAGCGGCTACATCAACGTACCCATCCCCGCCTCGGGCTCGATCGTCACGCAAATTGGCGTGGGCAACCCCTTCGCGCAATTCTCCATCAGCGCCACCACCCCGGCCAATCTCCAGATCTACGTCTTCGGAACCACCACGACCAATCCGTCGTTCCATCCCGTAACGGACATCAATCCCAAGACCGTCGTCGTTAACGGAGTCGCCTACCCCACCGCGACCATCCAGCAAGACCCCAACGCGAACAACTACCTGAACGGAATCCCGGACGCGATCATCACCATCTCGCCACGGGCCAATCTCAGGCTCCCCTCGGGCACGGTCACGATCACGATCACCGGCCAGACCCTCTCAACCTCGCCGTTGGCGAACCAAACCTGGACCGGCTCGGCCCAGGTGACCGTAACCGGCGGCTCGGGCGGAGGGGGCGGCGGCGGCGGCGGGGGGTCGATCAGCTTCGGGGGAGTGGGTGGATCCGCCACGGGCCCCGTGACCGAGACCACCTTTAACTCGGTCTACGGCAACAACCAGTTCACCCCCTCGCTCACCCAGCTTTCCGCCTACAACTATCAGCCGATCCCGATCTCGGTGGCTTTGAATCAGTTCATGCCCCCGGTCGGATTCCGTGAGCGGATCTACAGCTATTATCACCCCGGTAAGCACCTGCGAGGGGTTCAGTACAACCGGGGCCAGAACCATCAGAAAGCGGGTGGGTTCAACCAGCTCCCGAGCCGGGTCTTCAACCGCGATGTCTTCCACCCCCAGCGCAACTATCGGTGGACCCACAGGGCGCCGAAGTACGTCGGATTCCTGGGGGGAGTGGTACCGCTCCAGACCGCGACGCAGACCTATAACGACATTCAGCTCCACTGATCCTGGGGATCGGGAACGGCTGACTCAAGGAAGGGGCCGAGACGACCGCCATCGCCAGGGTGGGGACGTCTCGGCCCCGATCTCGTTTCACCACCAAACCTTCAGCCGGGCGCGACCAGCTTGGAGAGCCGGCTGGCCAGCCGCTCAAGGGCGGGGCTGCGGTCGTAGGGGTCCAGGTGTACGTTTAACAGGCTGAAACACGCCGTGTTGGCGAGCGCCCGCTCAAGACCCGATTCAAACTCGCCGACCGTCCGGATCTCGAGCCCAAGCCCGACGCCGAGCAGATCCGGGATCTTGTGATAGGCCCAGTCGTGAATATCGTTGAACGAGCCCTCGAGCAGGAACCGCTCGGTCGTGTAGCCGTGGTTATTGAGCACGACCACGATCGGGTTCAGGCCATGGCGGGCGATGGTCGAAAGCTCGAGCCCGGTCATCTGAAACGCCCCATCACCCACCACGACCAGGATTCGCGAACCTGGGTTGGCCATGCTCGCCCCCAGGGCGGCGGGGACTCCAAAACCCATCGACGTATAATACGCCGGGCTCAGGAATTCGGTCTGCCTGCTCATCTCAAGATCGGCCGCGCCAAACAGGCAGTCGCCGACGTCGGTCACCACCGTCATGTTGGGATGCTCGGCCAGCATTCGATTGAGCCGGCTAAAGAGGACCGCGGACGTCATGGGGGTGGTTTCCACCGGCGCGGGGGCGTCCTGGAACGGGTCCGAACGGGGCGGGATCGGAGTTTTCGCGACCTTGAGCCCGCGCTCGATCAGCCCCTCGATAAAATCGTCCAGCCGCACGTCGCGATAATGATGGCGGCGAATGCGCAGATCCTCGCTGGTCGCGTCGATACAACGCGAGGGGTCGAGCTTGGCGGTCCAGATCCCCAGGTTGATGTCGGTCAAGAAACATCCACACATCAATAGGCAATCCGCGGATTCGACCAGATTCGTGACCTCGGCCCGGCCCATTCCTCCTTCGTAGACGCCGGCGAACAAGGGGTGGGCCTCGGAAATCACGCTCTTGCCCAGGATCGTGGTGGCGATCGGCATGCCCGTCGACTCGGCGAGCTTGAGGAGCTGCCCCTGGAGGCCAAAGCGATGGATCTCGACGTCGGCCAGGATCATCGGCCGGGCGGCCGCGGTCAGCAGCGCGGCCGCCTCGTCGACGGCCTCGCGAAGGGCGTCGGGGTCGGATGGAGGCAGCCCCTCGGGCGGCCGGTGCGGCCCACGGGATCTGGCGTTGACTAGGTCGCGGGGGATCTCAAGATAGACCGGTCGCTTATAGCGAATCGCCGCCGCGAGGACCCGGTCGATCTCCGCGAAGGCGATCTCGGGCCGATCGAGGACGGCCCAGGCGACGGTGATTTTCTCGAACACCTCGGCCTGGGTGTTGAAATCCTTGACCTTGTGATGCAACAGGGGGTTCCGCGCTCGCTCGCTCATTCCCGGCGAGCCCGAGAGCACGATCACGGGCGACTTTTCGGCGTAGGCCCCGGCGATGCTGTTGGCCGTCGAAAGGCCGCCGACGCAATAGGTCACGCAGACGCACCCCAGCCCGTTCAGCCGGGCGTAGGCGTCGGCCGCGAAGCCCGCGCAGTCCTCGCGCGTGGTCCCCACCAGGGTGATCGGGCTCTCCTCGAGCAACTTGTAGAGCCCAAGTACATAATCGCCCGGTATTCCAAACACATGCCCGACCCCGAGCGCCCGCAGCCGAGCGATCAGGTATTCACCGATCGTGGGGGCGGTCGCCACCACGGCCTCACGATCCGCCAAACCAACGGTGACGCTCGCCATGTGTTGCTCCTCGTAATCGCCAGGCCCTCGGCTCAACCCCGAGCCGCGCCTGACCGGGCTTGTTTGGCGCGCTTCGCGCGCGATCTCCGCTCTCCCATACTCTATTACGCTCGAGACCAGCAACCCGGTCGAGCACATCGGGAACGATCATGGGGTCGTGGCGAGCGTGAGTTCCCGACCGCGATTCAGCACGCCGCCCAGGTCGTGGGCGAACGACTCCACTACTAGCGGCAGATAAAGCCGCCTCTCGATCTGATATTCCGCCAGCAGACAGCGCTCGATCAAGGCCACCAGATCCTCGGGGGTGTGATCCGCGGCCAGAGCGCTCGAGGCCGGGGCGTCGTCGGGATCGGGCCGCGCTGGATCAAGCCCGAGACCCGTCTCAAGCGCGCTCCGAAAGAAACGGGTCAGCTCGCCCACGATGAGCACACCCCTGCGGCGATGTTCCAGTGATTCCTTGCCCGCCTGTCGGAAAAAGGCGAGCATCCTGGCCGCGAGCTCGGGGGGTGAAAAGCCCTCGGCCGCGCCGAGCTGATCAATCAGCCCCCGGCGAAAGCGGCCGACCTCGGGGTCCGCGAGCAAGATCGACTTGGCCGCGCTCCCCTCGCCGAGCGCGGCCAGGCGGGTCGCCTCCGCGTGATCGCCGGCGAGCCCACGCTCGATTAATAGCTCGGTCACCACCGGAATCGGCAGGGACTCGAACCGAACGACCTGGCAGCGCGACAAGATCGTCGGCAGGAGGATCTCGACGGCCGAGGCGATCAGCACCAGAATCGCCCCTGGCGGCGGTTCCTCAAGGGTCTTCAGGAATGCGTTCGAGGCTTCGGTGGTCAGGTGGTCGGCATCGTCCAGGATCGCGAACTTGCCCGGCCCGCGCATGGGCTTAAGCGCGAACCAATCGCAGAGCTCGCGAACGGTCTGGACCGGCAGGTCTTGCTTGTCCTGGGGGCGCTCGACCTCGAGCAAGTCCGGGTGCGTATCCCCCGCCACCTGGACACAGCCGGGGCAGAGCCCGCAGGCCGCCAGAGAGCCCGGTGCCCGGGCCTCGCAAAGAATGGCCTGGGCAAGACCCCGCGCGAAGGTCCGCTTGCCGACCCCGTGGGGACCGACGAAAGCCAGGGCGTGGGGAAACCGACCCCGCCTCCAGCTTTCGGCCAGGATGTCGGCCGCTCGTTCAGCCCCCTTGACGCCTAGCCAGGACATCGATCACCTCGCTCTTGATGGCTTCAAAAACCAGATCCGCGTCCCGGCCGGCGTCGATCCTCACCAAGGGGGCCGGATAGTAAGCGCAAGGGGCCGGCTGCCCGAGCGCGGCTAGGAACCCGGCCCTGACCTTGGCCTGATAGTCCGACGGCCGGTCCTCGATGCGGTCGCGCGCGGGGCCGATCCGTGCCCGGGCAACCTCGACGGGGATGTCCAGGATCAGCGTAAGGTCGGGAAGCACCCCGCCGGCGGCCACCAGGCCGACCAGCCCGATTTCTTCCTCGAGCAGGCCGCCAGCCGTCCCCTGATAGACGATGTTAGCCAGTAAATAGCGATCCGAAACCACGACTCCCCCGGCCGCCAGCGCGGGCGCGATGACCTCCTCGACAAGCTGGGCCCGGCTCGCCTGAAAGAGCAACATCTCAGCTCGCATGCCGATCAGAGTCTCGGATCGATCCTGAACGATCGGACGAAGCCGCTCGCCCAGCCCGGTGCCGCCGGGATCGCGGCAGGTGGTGACGACCCGCCCCGTCGACCTGAGCCAATCGACCAGACGCCTCGCCTGCGTCGTCTTGCCGCCGCCGTCGGGTCCGTCGAGCACGAGAAAACACCCAGGATGTCCGTGCGATCGCTCGAAGCTCATTGGAACCCCTTGAGCCAGGCGTCCGCCTCCGCGAAGACCTGGCGGATCTTGGCGTGAAACAGCAGCTCGCCGATCTCCTCGAAGGTCCCCCAGCAATGCCACCGCCCCGTCGGGTCCGCCACGTGCTCCGTCGAGGCCGCCAGCGGGCTCGAATCCCGCACCCGGACCACGTAATACGTTACCGTCTTGATCACCTTACGACCGCGGCGAATGTAGGTGTACGAGAGATTCCGCTCAAAACCCTCGTGAAACTCCCAGTCCACCAAGGACGTCTCCTCGTGGAATTCCCGCGCCGCCGCCACTCGGGTCGACTCACCCGCTTCCACGCCCCCCTTGGGAAATTCCCACTTCGCGCGAGGATTGCGCACGCTCGCCGAATGAAGGATGAGGTACTCGATCACCTGATCGTCCCTCACCCGGTAGGGAATCACGCCCGCGGAACGCTCATGAATGATGGTCATGGGGCGGGTCGGTCGATTGAGGGGGGATCGCCACGCGATTCGCTCTCTCGATCCGGGGCATCCCCCGCGTCGTCATCATGGAGCGCGATCAAGCCGAGCACCGACCCAGCCCTCACGCGATCGTCCTCCCGTTCTCGGATCTCGGCCAGACGCCCCGTCGCGGGCGAGGAAACGTCAAACGTGGCCGGCCCCACGAGGACCTCCACCAGACGATCTCCTTCCCACACTCGCTCGCCGCGCGCGGCGAACCAGTGACTGATCACGAGATCGGAA
>JAKBAP010000210.1 GCA_021808995.1 Planctomycetota bacterium
ATCACCCGTCTTCGTGAGGCGGGTTGCCCTGAAGGATCTCGCGACGAGATGGGTCGTGAGCCGAATCAGGGCTCGCGACGTCGGGACATGAGGGAAAGGCCGAGAGAATGTGTTGTGAGTCGGCGGGGGTCTTGTGAGTGTTAATTCACCCTCCGATCGATTATGATTGGATTCTTGCCGGTCGATGAGATTGTTAGATTTCGTCGTGACCGGCCCGCGTGACAGGGCTGTCGCAACGCACGATTTCCCCCAAGGAATTGGTCGAGGCGCAACAGATGATGACAGGAATTCTAGGCTGGGCGTTGGCGTTTGTCTTGCATCCTCCCGAGGAGCGTGAGATGAGCGAGCGGATGGTTCCGGCTGGTTGGACCGGGAATTTTTGGGGGCCTGAGGCCACCCGAGCGCGGCACGAGGGGCGGATGTCGCCGATCGTGGCGACTCAACACATGGCCCAATGGGATCGTTGGGGCCGGCAGGTGCTGCGCGAGGGGGACATCCTGTTTCGCCTGGGCGACGCTCGGGTGGGGCGTGGGGTTTTCCCGATGAGTCGCTTTCTGGCGAACGCCAGCAACAGCAAGTTTTCCCATACCGGCATCGTGACCATCGAACAGGAAGGACCGGTTGTCTATGACACCACGCGGACCGGCGTCGCGAGGCAGCCGTTCTGCGTTTGGGTTCTTGACAACGTGGGCTCGATCGGGGTGAAGCGGCTCAAGCCTGAATATCGCGACAGGATCCCCCAGGTGGTGGCCTATTGTCGCTCGGTCTTCGAGAAGCAGCTTCCCTTTGATTACGAGCTCTCGCCGGACGACAACGCCCTCTACTGCGTTGAGATGACCGAGAAGGCGTTTCGCTCGGCCGGTCTTGAGCTTTCCAAGCCGATCCGTCTAGGCGACATGGAGCGGGCGAGCGAATTCCCGGTCTGCATGTTTGGGCTCCAATTCGCGTCGCGATACGCGCTCAAGCAGCCGCTGACGTTTGACTCGCTGGTCTATTTCCCTGGTAATGAAAACCACGGGATCTGGTCGGCGAAGCAACTCATGACGATTGTTCCGCCGACCTGGGCGCCGGGGCATCCCGACCTGAGCGTGGGGGTGCCGAGTACCAAGATCGCTCGAGACGATGGTTCATCGCGACTCAAGCGGGCCGAGCCCCCCGCGCGGGATTCACGATCGTCCACTGGTCACCAGGCCTCGTCACCGGCGACGTGAGCGGGTGAAACAGGGACGGGTCGAAAGACCGTCCCCCCCTCTTTTTCGTTCCGTGTCGGAGATCAATGCCCGTCGGCGCGATGACTAGGCTGATCGTTGTCGCGCGAGGTTGGCGGGCTTGATTCCCTCGATGATCAGCGTGTGGGGCATATCGGGGGTGGTTTCGGGTTCCATGGCCAGGACGGTCTGGTCGATCCACTCTCCCAGGGACGTTTCGCACCCTGGCTTGCAGCACCTGAGCCCGTGAAAGCCGGTGTCGGACGCCAGTTCGTGCAGCCAGGAATAGGTCAAGATGGTGAGATGTTCCTGGCGGCAGAAGATGAAGTTCTCGAATTTCCCCCCCAGACTGCGCCTGGTGTCGGGGTAGTCGATGAACCAAGCGGCGTCTCCCTCGGCGAATTTTCGAATCGCGGAGTCGCCGTTGGGCCCTCCGACGCGAAAGCAGCCGCCAGGCTTCAGGCAGCGATAAATCTCGCGAAAATGGAACGCGATGTCGGGTAGGTGCTCGATCACATGGTGTGAATACAGCACGTCGACGGTCTCGTCGCGGAACGGCAGTTTTCGTCTGAGGTCGGCCCAGACGTCGCATTTGCCGGTGAAGATGTTCGCGTCGACGTTGATCCAGCCTGGCAGGTAGTTTCGTTGGCCTGGTCCAAGCTGAACCTTGACCGCGCCTGATCGCGGGGCCAGGAACGATCGATAGACCAGGCCGCTGGCCTGCATCATGGGGCCTGCGACGGCGTAATACATGGCCTTGGTTCGACGTTTAAGCATGCAATCCTCCTGTTGCGATGGCCGAGCGCCCGAGGTGTCCATCACGATTCGCGATCGTCGCGCCGGCCAGGGGCGGATTATGCGCGATTCATGGTAAAAAGCCAGACCAATCGGTGATATCACTTGTCGGTTTCTCGCCCGGCTTGACGTGGTTTGGGTTCGCGTGACGCCGGATGGTTCGATGATGCGACTAGAAACGAGGGGATTCCGGCTTGACCTGGTGGGAGGGAATGGGGATACTGCCCCGACCTTGCTCGATCATGCCCGGGATGGATTCTTGGGATCTGGTCGCACCCGCTCGAGTCATGGAAGACGAGATCAACGTGTTTCACTTCGTAGAGCGCCTGATACTGATCTGTCCGACGGCATGCGGGCCGTGGCCTTGGCGAGCGGCATTGGCCCTTCGCGAAGGGACCATGGTGGGACTCGCGGATGTCTCGCGATCCTGGCTTGGCGGCGGCTTGCAATCCCTTCTCTCCCCGGATCCGCGTTGCTTCTGGAATGACTGGCGTCCCTGGGGAGGATGCGGACGATGCTGATTTCAAAGGCGTATCTGACGATCTTCGCCGTGGCCATGACCGGCTGCGTGCTGGCGACGCCCCTGATCAGTTGGCTCGCGAATCGGGTGGGGGCGATCGATCGTCCCGACCAGTTTCGCCGGATCCATAAGGGGGCGGTGCCGCGGTTGGGCGGGTTGGCGCTGGCGCTTGGCGTCCTGGCCGGGGCGATCCTGCCGAGCCTGATCGATTCCTGGCGGGTTGGCTCGGCCGACTCGTTCGCGGCGAGTCGCGATCTGGGTCTGCTGGGCTCGGCGCTCCTGATCCTGATCGTGGGCTTCATCGACGACACCCGTTCGCTTGGTCCGCGGGCCAAGCTGCTGGGGCAGGCGGCGGCGGTGCTGATGCTCTATTTCGGCGGCGTGCGAATTCAGTCGATCGAGGTGCTTTCGTGGAATCTCAACCTCGACGCCGCGAGCGTGGGGTTCGCCCTCCTTGGCCAGCCGATACAGTTTTCGCCATTTTCGCTCATCGCGACGTTGCTCTGGTTCCTGGGATGCATGAACATCTGGAATCTGATCGATGGAATGGACGGGCTGGCGTCGGGCGTGGGCCTTCTCGTGAGCGGCACCCTGACCCTGGTGGCGATCCATAACGACAATTTCGAGGTCGCCGTGCTCGCGGTGGCACTGGCCGGCAGCCTGGCTGGGTTCTTGCTCTACAACTGGCATCCCGCCTGCATTTTCCTGGGTGACAGTGGCAGCATGTTGATTGGGCTCCTGATCGGGGTGATTGGCGTGGAGGGCTCGATGGAGGGTCCGTCCGCGATCTCGATCCTGTTTCCGATCCTGGCGATGGGCTTGCCGATTTCGGACACCGCGATGGCGATCTTTCGCCGATGGGCGCGAAACCTGCCACTCTCGGCCGCCGATCGGCGGCATGTTCATCATCTTTTGATTGGCCTTGGGCTTGGGCCTCGGCGGGCGGCGCTCCTGCTTTACTGTTTCTCGGGTTTTCTCTGCGGGGCGGTGATGCTTGGGGTGGCGCTTCGCAATGAGTATTTGACCCTGGTACTGGGGACCTCGGGGTGCCTGGTTTTCCTGCTGGTGGTGACGAGCCGCCGAGACGAGCTGACGAATCTGCGCGAGGATTTCCAGGACCGGCTTACGCGGGGTCGGCAAGAGCGAGCGGCGGCCAAGATGGCGTGGGAGGCGATCCAGCGGATCGAGCTGGCGGCCACGCCCGAGATCGCTCGGGGGATCTTCGACCAGGTTGCTCGGGGGCTGGGCTGCGATCTGGTATCGATTCAGGGTCCAGGCGCGCAGGGGGATCCCGCGTGGGATTTCTGGCGTGAGTCGGAATGGGGCGTGAGCGCGCCAGGGTCGTCGGCGATCTTTCGGTTGCGGCGCGAGGGGATGGGGGGTCTCGAGTTTTTCCTGGGGATACCCGAGCAGCCCGCGCTGGCGTCGGACATCATCTTTCGGTACGCGCAGAGGCTGGCCCAGGCGCTTGGAGACCGGCTCGAGCGAGAGCATTCCGAGTCGCCGACCGATCTGGTGATCAAGACCGGTCCCCGGCCGGTCGCGACCCCTGTCCGCCCTTCGGTTTCACCGGCCCGAGGTTAAGCTAAGGTCTCAACAGGGGAGGCATCCATGGACGGCATTCAGATCCAGAGGGGGAGCGTGAGCCCGGCCAGGCACTCGGGCTCGCTCGAGCCCGCCCCGATCGGACCGACGGTGGCGAAGACAACCTCGGACTATGTGGGCGCGCTCAAGCGCAAGATTTGGTTGGTGCTTGGGATCGCGATCCCGCTGGCGGTGTTGTCGGCGATCATGATCCTCAAGATGCCGGCGGTCTATCAGGCCAAGACCGAGATTGAGATTCGTCCTCCCGAGATCGATCCTCATCTCTCGACCCTGGTGGGTCACGAGGTGGGTGGGCGGGATCCGGGGAGTCTCTCGATGTTCGTCGCCAACCACGAGGTGTGGTTGAAGAGTCGATGGCTGGCCGACCTGGTGGTGAGCGACCCCGCCATCGCTCCGCTCGTCAGCAACATGGCGGACCCGGCGGCCGAACTCTTTCGGACCCTCTCGGTCTTGCGGAATAAGATGACGAATTCGTTCCTGATCAGCCTTGATGGGAGCGATCCGGTCCTGACCAAGAAGCTCCTGGACACCCTGCTCGTGATCTTTCAAACCGAGACCAAGTTTGAGACCGAGAGGAAGCTCGACAGCGTGCTCGAGTATGCCAAGCAGAGCCACGACACGCTGATGAGGAATCAGGTTAGCCTGACCGAGGAGATCACGAGGTCGCTCGAGAAAAGCCGGCTGATCGGCCCGAACGGTCGAAGCCTGATCGAGGAGCAGTACACGCTGGTCGGCTCCATGCTCGCGCAGCGCCAGCTTCGGCAGGGGGATCTTAGCCAGCAGATGCAGTTGGCGTCGGTTTTCCCCAAGTTTGACGCTGGGGCGGAATCGGGGGCGTCGCGGATCGCGCAGCTCGAGGCCGAGGCCCGGAAATACGGGCTGGTTCTCGAGAGGCTGAAGCGAACCGTGCGTCAATTCAACACCGATCCGGCGGCTCTGGAATGGTCCGCGCGGCTGAACGAGACGCTCGACGAGCTCGAGAAGCTGCGATCGATCAAGACCAAGGTCGTCTCGACCCCGTACGAGATGATCATGGAGCAGAATCGGCGCGAGATCGAGGCCGAGAACGAGGAGCATGAGAAGCTCCTGGCCCAGATGCAGGCCGCCGTCCCGGAGTATCAGCGGATCCAGACGCTGATGTCGGATCGAACCGAGAAGGCACATCAATTGGCCAAGATCGAGGAGCGAATCAAGGAATTCGAGATTCTCAAGCAGTCGCTGGTGAGCTCGGAGTGCGTGCGATTACCGAAGGGGGGCGTCTCGGAGCCGACGGTGCCGATCAAGCCCAATCGCATGGTGCTGATCGTATTGTCACTCATGGCGAGCCTGGGGCTTGGGGTGGGGGTGGTTTGCCTGCTCGAGCACGTGGACCAAACGGTGCGGGTGCCGGAGCACGTGACGCATGGCATGGGGTTGCCGCTCCTGGGGGTGGTGCCGCGGATCCGCCGGACCGCGCTCACGCAGCGGGGGAACCACCTGTGGACGCAGGCGACCCCGTATTCGCTCGAGGCCGACGCCTATCGCAACATTCGAGCGGCCCTGCTGGGCGTTTCCGATCATCGGGGGCCGATGGTGACCTTGCTCGTGACCTCGCCACAGGTCGGCGATGGGAAGAGCACGACGTCGCTCAATCTGGCGGCGACCTGCGCCCGAGCGGGCGAGCGGACCCTCTTGCTCGACGTCGACCTGCGGCGGCCAAGTCTGGCCGAGGCCCTCATCGACGGTGAACCCTTGGACCAGGTTCATGGCCTGGTGGACGTGCTGCGGGGCGAGCTGCCATGGCAGCGGACGGTGCGCTCGACGGAGCTTCCGAACCTGGATTTCATCCCCACGGGCGATCCCCGTTCGGTGCCGATCGAGATTCTGGGGACGCTTGAGCTCAAGCAGCTCCTAGTCGCGGTTTCGGGTCATTACGACCGGGTGATCCTTGATGGTCCCGCGGTGTTGGGCCTGGCGGATTGTCGGGTACTCGGCCGGCTGGTCGACGCGGCGCTCGTGGTGGTGCGGTCGGGCGCGCACCAGTTAATGACGTTGAATCGGGCCAAGACGATCCTCGAGCAATCGCGGGTGGCGATCGCCGGGGTGGTTTTCAACGGCCTGGTTCATGATATCGCCGACTGGGCGAGCTACGATTACCAGCCGGTCGCGATCGAGGATAGGGTCGTCGCGGCGATCGGCGCGTCGCGATCGCGCGAGCCAGAGCCCGCGGGCATGGGAAGGGGTGGATCATGACCCTTCGCGAACGAGTGATCCGAGCGACCGATCGAGGCGCGGCGGCCGTCGTGGTCGTGCTCCTCATGGGGAGCGTGCTGGCCTTTGGCGGAGCGGTGTGGTGGTTCCGGCCGTTCATGACGCTCATGGCCTTTGGGCTGGCGGCGCTTCAGCTCACCAGGTTTTTCTTGCTCGGGCGGATGCCGATCTTCAAGAGTCCACTGACTCTTTTATGGATGGGAGTGCTGGGCCTGGCGACGTTTCAGCTTCTGGCCTTGCCCCCTGCCCTGGCGCGGCGAATCTCGCCAGCCGCGCATGAGATCTACAGCATGGGCGGAATCCCCCGGCTGGTCGAGCGCGACGACCCCGGCCTCGAGCGCTCCCAGCCCGCGAACGTGCGATCGCCGGTTTCCCTGGATCGCTCGGCGACCCTGCGCTGGCTGATCGGCGCGGCCGCGTGCCTGGCGGTCTTCTGGAGCGTTTCGCATTTCGCCGACCGCTTGAATCGGCTCTATTTGGTGATGGGATGCCTGATCGCGGGCTTTCTGATCAACGGCGCGCTGGGTATCGTGCAGGCGTCATGCGACGCGCCTGGCTTGTTCGGGTTTATCCAACCTGGCCAGGCACCGGCGTGGGGCCCGACGTGGGATGATTTGCTCGATTCGCCAGGGGTCGCGGTTGCCCATCCGGTCGAGTTCGCGCGTGGCCCGCGGGAGCTCAAGCGAGCGGTCGTGATGGTCCCCGATCGGCCGGTGGCGCTGGGGACCATGATGGGGGGCACGGGGGCGTTTCTGGCGCTGGGCTCGCTGGCGCTGCCCCTTTCGCTCGCGGTCTTGCTGACCCTGGTCTCGCCGCGGGGGAGCCGCGAGAGCCTGGCGCTTCGGCTCAGGCAGACGGGACAGGGAAGCCTGGTCGTCTTGATGGTGCTGTTGCTGGTTCCGTCGGCGTTTCTGGTGGGGATGGCGGCGGGCCCACGATTCGTCTGGCCGTTTCTGGCGGCCCTGGCCGTGGTGGGGGTTCCGGCCGCGCTCGTCCCAGGCGCTCGCATGATCGCCCTGGGGCTTTCCGGCGTGCTGGTGGCGGCCGTCGCGCTGGGGACGGCCGTGGCCGTCCTTTGGCCCACGATGATGGGGGGCCCACCTCCGATCGAGCCCCTCGACTGGAACGCCCATCGCATGGTCTGGGCCGACTCCGCTCGGGTGGTCACCCAGTTTCCCCTGGTGGGCGTCGGCCTGGGAGGGTTCTCGGCGATTCATCCCTACGCCAAATCCCATGACGATACGTCGACCACGGCCTTGAGCAGCCTCTTGCAGTTCACCCTGGAATCGGGGCTGGCGGGATTGGGGGCCGTCGCCTTCGCCGCTCTTTGGGCTCTCTGGAGGTTGCCCAGGGCGGTCGCTCTCGTGGGTTCGGCCGACTGGACGCTTGCACAAGGATTGATCGGAGCGGCGATCGGGTTTATTCTATGGTCTACTGTCCACTGGGCGGCCGAGCTTCCGGCCGTCGCGATCTCGGCGAGCGCTCTGGGTGGAACCTGGAATCGCTTTCTGTCGGGCGGCGTCGATCTGTTCGTGGACCGTGGGTAAGCCCGCCTGATCGCGGGCGGGAATCAAGGAGGATGGGATCCCACGATGGGTGAACCGGCTTGTCTCCATATTCAGGATCGCGCGTGGGGACCGATCCGCGTGGTGGAGATACCCTGGATCTCGGTCCGGGTCGGTCGGTCCGCGCGTTGCGAGGTTCGGCTCTCGGACCCCTCGCTCCCGCGCGAGGTTTGCCAGCTCGAGCGGAGATCCGGCGAATGGCGGATCACGCCGCTCGGTCGGGAATGCGTGATCGAGCTGGGTGATCGATCGGTTCAATGCACGAGTCCGCTTCCGTTCGACGTGCCGTTTCGGGTCGGTTCGTATGTGTTCACGCTGCGCCGGGACCGGGCCAGCCAGCCCGACTGGGCGATGCATGAGATGCGAATTCCACCCGTGGTCGCTGGGTCCCGGGGGGAATTCGCCCGCGTGAGCTTCACGACGCCAGAACCTCCCACGGCCCCCACGAAGCCCCCCGCCGCGTCCTCGCCAAGCTGGGTCCGCGAAACCGACCGCTGGGCTAATCGCTGGCGCCAGGCCGGCGCGAGCCTCGAGAAACGGGAGCGATCGTACCGATCGAGTCGACCACAAGAACCCCTTGCGAAGGATGTCTCGAGACCGTCCACGGAGCCTCTCGACGAGACCCCAGGCCGCGTGGACGAACCCCTCGAAGCCCAGCCGATGGCGACCCCTTCGGTCGAGCCCCCGTCGGCCGAGACGCAGGCGCTCGCCGGGCGCGACGCGGATTCGCCGGTTCTGGAATCCTTGACCTCGGAATCGCTGCGTCTGCTCGAGACGCCCTTTCTGATCGACGCTCCAGAGACCGTCGCGAATGAGCCGGTGATTGTGTCGACGATGACCGAGCCCATGGCGCTTGAGCCCGAGCCCTCCGAGCCCAAGCCTTCCGAGCCCGTCGCGGTCCAACCCGAGCCCGAGGCACCCGGACCACGCGAGCCCGAGGATCTCGAGCCCGAGGCGGTCGCGCTGGAGCTTCCAGCGGTCGAGGCCGAGGCCGCCGTGGTCCTTGCCCCTGTTGAGCTCGAGAACTCCAGGACGCCAGACCAGGGTGCTGGGCTCCCGGGCCGGGATGGCGTGTGTCAATCGGATCGGGAGTGGCCGCGGGCG